>NZ_JBYCLE010000319.1:0-10648 GCF_057473765.1 Mycobacterium sp. TH-M106
TCGCCGTGTATGCGGTGATCTCGGCGGCGCTGTACAAAGACATCGACAACCAGTTGCAGAGCCGGGCGGAGATGCTGATCGCCAGCGGTTCGCTGGCAGCCGACCCTGGCAAGGCGATCGAGGGAACCGCATACTCTGACGTCAACGCCATGCTGGTGAACCCCGGCCGTGCGATTTACACCGCGAATCAGCCCGGCCAGCGGCTGCCGGTTGGGGCGCAGGAGAAAGCCGTCATCCGTGGCGAGTTGTTCCTGTCCCGGCGCACGGCGGCTGGCCAACGGGTTCTGGCTGTTCACCTGCCCAACGGCAGCACGCTGCTGATCGCCAAGAGCCTGGCGCCCACCCAGGCGGTGACGGTGAAGCTGCGCTGGGTCCTGTTGGTCGTCGGCGGGGTCGGTGTCACGGTCGCCGCGGTGGCCGGCGGAATGGTGACCAGTGCCGGCTTGCGGCCGGTGGGCCGGCTGACCGAGGCGGCCGAGCGGGTGGCGCGCACCGACGATCTGCGGCCCATACCGGTGTACGGCAGCGACGAATTAGCCCGGCTCACTGAGGCATTCAATGCGATGCTGCGGGCGCTCGCCGAGTCACGGGAACGCCAGGCCCGGCTGGTTGCCGATGCCGGTCACGAGCTGAAAACCCCGCTGACGTCGCTGCGCACCAACGTGGAGCTGCTGATGGCCTCTGCGGCACCGGGCGCACCACCGCTGCCAGAGCAGGAAGTGGCCGATCTGCGTGTCGACGTGATTGCCCAGATCGAGGAACTGTCCACTCTGGTAGGTGATTTGGTCGACCTCACCCGCGACGACCGGCGTGAGGTGGCATACGAGCAGGTGGACATGTCCGAAGTCATCGATCGCAGTTTGGAACGAGTTAGGCGTCGCCGCAACGACATCGAGTTCGACGTGGAAGTGATTCCCTGGCAGGTCTACGGGGATGCGGCCGGCTTGTCGCGAGCAGTGCTGAACATGCTCGACAATGCGGCCAAGTGGAGTCCGCCAGGCGGTCGGGTCGGCCTTCGGATGACACAAACCGACCCGGCACATGTCGAGCTGGTGGTTTCCGACCACGGCCCGGGCATCCCGCCGCACGAGCGCGAGCTGGTGTTCGAGCGGTTCTTCCGCTCCGATTCCGCGCGTGCGATGCCAGGGTCCGGTTTGGGCCTGGCGATTGTCAAACAGGTGGTGCTCAAACACGGTGGCGCACTTCGCATCGAAGAAACCGTCCCGGGTGGCCGACCGCCGGGGACGTCGATCCACGTGTTGTTGCCCGGGCGTCCAGTTCCCGTCGGAGGCGCAGTTGATCATGCGATGAAAGCTGCAGACGACGACGCAGCGCCGCCGGACGGACAGAAGTCTGCAGGCGAATCGAACACGCTATTAGGCGATTCTCAGTCCACGCAGGCAGGCTAAGAGTGCGGTTTTCGCCGCACTGCACCGCACATTTGAGGAAGAGTAACCGAGCAACATGACGAACCACCCGGGCTATTCGCCACCGCCGCAGCAACCGCAACGGTCTGCTCCGACTGCTTCGACGGCAGCAGTGCCGGGACAGCAGGGAGCCGGGGGACATCCGGGCACGCAGGCTGGGCAGTACCCGTACCCGCCCTCATACGACTGGCGCTATGCGCAGCAGCCGCAGTACCGCCTGCCGTACGACTCGTACGGTAGCGCGCGACCCGCAGCTGCCAGGCCTATGACGGTTACCGGACCGGCATCGCAAAAGCGCTCCCGGGCAGGAGTATTGGCTCTCGGTGCGGTAGCCATAGCGGTGGTGTCCGGTGGTATCGGCGGGGCGGTGGCCTCGGTGATACAGACGGACCGCCAGTCGATTGGCGGTGCCGTCGCCACGACAGTGGGCAGTCAGGCACCCAGCGTGCCCGCGGCCGCCAGCCTACCGGAAGGCTCGATTGAGAGGGTCGCCGCCAAAGTTGTGCCCAGCGTTGTCATGCTCGAGACGGACTTAGGTCGGCAATCCGAGGAGGGCTCCGGGATCATCTTGTCGCCCGACGGGATGATCTTGACCAACAACCACGTGATCGCCGCCGCAGCCAAGGCAGAGGGCACGCCAGGGTCACCAGGACCGGAGCCAAAAACCATTGTGACGTTCTCCGATGGACGCACTGCGCCGTTTACTGTGGTCGGGGTCGACCAGGCCAGCGACATCGCCGTCGTGCGTGCTCAAGGCGTCTCCGGGCTGACCCCGATGACCCTCGGTTCCTCGGCGGATCTCCGGGTCGGCCAGGAAGTGGTGGCCGTCGGATCGCCATTGGGCTTGGAGGGCACGGTCACCACCGGCATTATCAGTGCACTCAACCGACCGGTGTCGACGTCCGGTGAGGCAGGTAACCAGAACACGGTGCTGGACGCCATTCAGACCGATGCCGCCATCAACCCTGGCAACTCCGGTGGTGCGCTGGTCAACATGAACGGGGATCTGGTCGGGATCAGCACCGCCATCGCGACCCTGGGCGGTGAGTACGCCGACACGCAAAGTGGCTCAATCGGCCTCGGTTTTGCCATCCCGGTGGACCAGGCTAAGCGGATCGCCGACGAACTCATCAACTCTCCGGACCACACGGCGGCACACGCCTCGCTGGGCGTGAAGGTTGTCAACAACCGGGGTTCGCACGGCGCCAAGGTGGTCGAGGTGGTGCCCGGTGAGGCGGCGTCGAAGGCGGGCCTGCCGGATGGGGCCACCGTGACGGAGTTCGACGGTCGTCCGATCGGCAACTCCGACGCGCTGGTAGCCGCGGTGCGGTCAAAGAAACCTGGAGACCAGGTCACCCTGACCTACCTGGAGGATCACTCTCTTTCCACGAAGACCGTGCAGGTCACCCTGGGCGCGGCACAAAAGTGATCCACGTTGTCCCGCCCGCGTCGGCCGCTGGATATACGGTTGCAAACATGGAACAGCCTGTGCAGTTGGCCGGCAGGGCGCTCGTCATCGTCGTCGACGACCGAACCGCGCACGGCGACGAGGACCACAGCGGCCCGCTGGTCACCGAGTTGCTTACCGAGGCCGGGTTTGTCGTCGACGGCGTGGTGGCCGTCGCCGCGGACCAGGTGGAGATCCGCAACGCGCTGAACACGGCGGTGATCGGCGGGGTCGACCTGGTGGTGTCGGTTGGCGGCACCGGGGTGACGCCGCGCGACGTCACTCCGGAAGCTACCCGCGTCATTTTGGATCGTGAGATCCTCGGTATCTCTGAGGCTTTGCGCGCATCGGGGTTGGCTGCCGGGATTGTCGATGCCGGGTTGTCGCGCGGCCTGGCCGGGATATCCGGAAGCACGCTGGTGGTCAACCTCGCAGGTTCCCGCTATGCGGTGCGCGATGGAATGGCGACATTGAATCCGTTGGCAGTCCATATCATCGGCGAGCTGTCGAGCCTCGAGATATGACAGAGTCCCTGGGCGAGTATGACTGGGAAGATGTCGACAGCGCCGAAGAGCGCGAGCAGTGGCTTGCGGAGAACGTGCCCCCCCATCACGTTTGAGGCGTAACTTCGTCAATTCGCCCGCGGCTGACGCGCTCGTGTGCTTAATGTTTTGGTGGGCGGCGGGGTGCCGTCCGGATTGTTCCCGGCGAAAGGGGTGTTCGCGTGTTCAAGGGGTTCAAAAATTTTCTGCTGCGCGACGATGTCATCACCGTGGCGGTCGGTTTGGTGGTGGCATTGGCGTTCTCCAACCTGGTCAAAGGCTTCACCGACAGCGTCATCAATCCACTGGTGGCGGCCGCCCAGCCCAGCACCGAGTCGCTCGGGCTGGGCTGGCAACTCGGTGCAGCGGGAAACGAATCGACCTTCCTCGATATCGGGACGTTCATCTCGGCGGTCATCTACTTCATCGTTTTCATGGCCGTGGTGTACTTCCTGGTCGTGTTGCCCTACAAGCACTTCCAGAGGCTTCGGGGAGTCAGCGTGTTCGGCGACGAGCCGGCGACCAAGGAGTGCCCGGAGTGCCTGTCGAACATCCCCGCGTTGGCGCGCAAGTGCAAGTTCTGCACCAGCCTGCAACCGCACTTGGTTTAGTGAGGTGCCAAAAAGGCTCCAAAAGGGTTGGGACAGCGGGTCGTTCACCGAAGGGTAAGGGTCACGGTCTGAACCAACGCAGCGCTGGCCACCGCGGTGGCGGCGGCGGACGGCAATGCCAAGAGCACCACGCGGTCGTCGTTCGTGCCGTTCCGTTCGCCCGAAACCAGTACGACGATGCCGCCGGTGGCGACGATCCTGGGGGCGGTATGCGGATCGGAGTCCGGGGCTGCCACGACATCGACGACGTCGCCGGGGCGAACCAGATCGATCAGCGCATTGTCAGCTGGGTGCACGCCGACGATTCGGGCGTCCGGCCCGGCCGTCGCCCCGGCCAGCCGCCGACCCAGCAACCGGACGTCGGTGAGCACTTCACCGCGACGCGCCGGGCCGGCCAACGTCGCACCGAGCACCGCGGAGAGGTCGGCTGACGCACCGTCTGGAACGGTTGCCGCCAAACGGCTTTGGACTGAAATGTCATCGGCCTTCAGAGCCGTGGCGGGTCCGATGTCGCGAGCAGCGACCACGACGTCGACGTGATCACCCTGCGGGTTGGACCGCAACGCCGCGATACCGGCGAGCACGACCAATCCGCCAGCGGCGACGCGTCGCGCCAAGACCGTGCGCGTCCAGTCGGCTCGCAGCGACCGGGATAACCGAGTGGCCAACGTCGGGTTGAGGGACTCCGCCATGCCGACACGGTACGAAGCATGCCGGCCCGGCATCGTCATCTTGGGCGCAGTGCTGTGGACAACCGGCTAACTGGATGCCGTGGATGTCGCGGATGTTGCGGATGTTGCGGATGTCGCCGCAGAGGCCGTCGAGGTGCTGCTTGAACTCGACTTGTCGCCCTTGCCGCTGGTTTCGCCGGTTGCGCCGGATTTGTCCGACCCGGAGTCGCCAGCGGAACCGGTGCCGGCTTTGCGGTCAGCGTTTCGGTCCCCGTTCGCTGAGCTGGCCCCCGAGCCATTCCCGGTCGCCTTGCGCGCTTCGCGGCTGTCGTTGCGGTAGAAGCCACTGCCCTTGAACACCACGCCTACCGGGCTGAACAGCTTGCGGAGCCGGCCGGAGCACCGACCGCAGGTGGTCAGCGTGTCGTCGGTGAAGGACTGCACCGTGTCGAAGCGGTTGTCGCACTCGGTGCAGGCATAGCTATATGTCGGCACAGGAACCTCCGTGAAGTGGCCAATCGGGTTAGCACTCTACCGTGCTAAGTGCTAGAACCGCTATGTGGGCTCGGTCATTCCGGGGTCATTTCGGCGTCAAGCGCGATGACACCGCGCCCCGGGGTCAGGGCATGTGTCACCGGTACGTCGTGGGGTTCGACGGGCAGCTCGTCGACCAACTCCGTGTCGCGGACGATCGCGACCAGCTGGGTGTCGGGCCCTCGCAGTGGCAGCGACCGGTCGTAGAAGCCGGCACCGCGGCCCAGTCGCACGCCGCGGCGGTCGACCGCGAGCGCGGGGACGAACACCAGCACCGCTTCGGCCAGGGTCGACGCCGGCAGCCACGGCTGCGGCGGTTCGAGCAGACCGGACTGGGTTGCCACCAGGCCGCCGGACCGGTACTGACCCCACATCAGCGCCCGCGGCACGTCCTGACCGGTCCCGCTGGTCCGGGCCACCGGTAGCAGCACCCGCACACCGCGGTGCAGCAACCCGTCCAGCATGGCGATCGAGCCCGGCTCGGTGCCTACCGGTACATAAGCGCAGACCGTGATGCCGGCGACCACCAGCTCATCGAGGTGTCTTTGCAGCGCACGCGCTTCGTCGGCGCGAACGTCGTCGGCAACCGCACGGCGTGCCGCAAGTAGCTGCCTGCGCAGTGCGGACTTGCCTGCGGTCATGGCTCCCACGATGTCAATACCGGTCTTCGGGCCGCCACACCGGGTGCATCGTCGGTCGTGGTCATCCGGTGACTTATCGTGTGACGTGTGGTGCTACTGCCCCGCCAACAGCTTCCGGTGCCGCGCACGGCGATCGTGCCGGCGGCCGGCCTGGGTACCCGGTTTCTGCCCGCGACCAAGACGGTGCCCAAGGAGTTGCTGCCGGTCGTCGACACCCCCGGAATCGAACTGGTCGCGGCCGAGGCCGCCGAGGCGGGTGCAGAACGCCTGGTCATCGTCACCTCCGAAGGCAAGGATGGGGTCGTCGCGCATTTCGTCGAGGACCTGGTGCTGGAGGGCACGCTGGAAGCCCGCGGCAAGAAGGCCATGCTGGCCAAGGTGCGTCGCGCCCCGGAACTGATCAAGGTCGAGTCGGTGGTGCAGGCCGAGCCGCTCGGACTCGGCCATGCCATCGGCTGTGTCGAACACACCCTGTCGCCCGACGAAGATGCCGTCGCGGTGCTGTTGCCCGACGACCTGGTGCTGCCCACGGGCGTGCTGGAGACGATGTCGTGCGTGCGGGCCCGTCGCGGCGGCACAGTGCTGTGCGCGATCGAAGTCAGCCCCGACGAGGTCAGCGCCTACGGGGTGTTCGACGTCGAGCCGATTCCCGACGGTGACTGGGCTGACAACCCCGACGTGCTCAAGGTCAACGGCATGGTCGAGAAGCCCACGGCCGCCGACGCTCCATCGATGTTCGCCGCGGCTGGCCGCTATGTGCTCGACCGCGCCATCTTCGACGCGCTGCGCCGTATCGACCGGGGTACCGGAGGTGAGGTGCAGCTCACCGATGCCATCGAGTTGCTCATCGAGGAGGGTCACCCGGTGCACGTCGTCGTGCATCGTGGGGCGCGACACGATCTGGGAAATCCCGGTGGCTACCTCAAAGCTGCGGTTGACTTTGCGTTGGACCGCGATGACCTCGGCCCGGACTTGCGGCGGTGGTTGGTGGCGCGACTGGGACTGGCGGGAGATTAGCGCCCGGGTCCGAACGGAGGAAGGCACGCTGTGCGTTCGGTGAAGGAACAGCAGGCCCGGGTGTCGGCCGCAGCGGTGGCACCGCGACCGGTGCGGGTGGCCATCGCCGAGGCGCAGGGCCTGATGTGCGCCGAGGAAGTGATCACCGAGCACCCGATGCCCGGTTTCGATCAAGCGGCCATCGACGGCTATGCGGTGCGCAGTGTCGACGTGGTCGACGCCGATCAAGGCGACAAGGTCGAGGCGGTCGGTGAGAGCGACGAGGCAAACGGTCCGGATGCCGACGCGGCGATCAGCCTTCCGGTGATGGGCACCATCGAGGCTGGTGCGCGTACGCCCAGCAGGCTGCAGCCACGGCAGGCCATGCGAATACAGACCGGGGCGCCGCTGCCGACCCTGGCCGACGCCGTGTTGCCGGTGCGCTGGACCGACGGTGGGCAGTCCCGGGTGCGGGTGCTGCGTGGGGTGCGGCCGGGCAGCTACGTGCGGCGCACCGGGGACGATGTGCAGCCCGGCGCCGTCGCCGTCCGCGCCGGGACGATCGTCGGTGCCGCCCAGGTAGGGCTGCTGGCCGCGGCCGGGCGGGAGCGGGTGCTGGTCCACCCACGTCCACGACTGGCGGTGATGTCGGTCGGCGGCGAACTGGTCGACGTCTCCCGCACGCCGGGCAATGGGCAGGTGTACGACGTCAACTCTTACGCGCTGGCCGCGGCCGGGCGTGATGCGGGCGCGGAGGTGAACCGCGTCGGGATCGTCAGCGGCGGGCCCGAGCAGCTAGGTGAGGTCGTCCAAGGACAGCTCAACCGGGCAGAGGTGGTGGTGATCGCCGGCGGGGTCGGGGGCGCCGCGGCCGAGGAAGTGCGTGCCGTGCTGTCGGAGTTGGGCGAACTGGAGGTCACCCGCGTCGCTATGCATCCGGGTTCTGTGCAGGGTTTCGGTCAGCTGGGCCCAGAGGGCGTTCCGACGTTTCTGCTGCCGGCCAATCCGGTGAGCGCGCTGGTGGTCTTCGAGGTTATGGTTCGCCCGCTGATCCGGTTGTCGCTGGGCAAGCGGGAACCGATGCGCCGGGTGGTGCAGGCCAGGACGCTGGCGCCGATCAGTTCGGTGCGCGGTCGTACTGGGTATCTGCGCGGCCAGTTGATGCGCGATTCCGATACCGATGAGTATCTGGTCCAGGTCTTGGGCGCCGCCCCGGGTGGCTCATCGCACTTGCTCGCCACGCTGGCTGAAGCAAACTGCCTGGTGGTGGTGCCCGCGGAGGCCGAGCAGATCGGCACCGGTGAGGTGGTCGACGTTGCTTTTCTGGCTCAGCGCGGTTGAGGCGGGGCGAGTCAGGCGGCGCGCTGGTGAATCTCTGGCGATTCAACACCGCCGGCCACCCTGGCTGGCCAACGGTGGTGGGGCCGCTGAGGGTAGCGGCGGGGGTGATCCGGCTGCGCCCGGTGCGGATGCGCGACGGTGCGCAATGGAGCCGCATCCGACTGGCGGATCGGGATCAGCTGGAGGCCTGGGAACCCAGCGCCGACGCGGACTGGGTAATGCGGCATACCGCCGCCTCGTGGCCCGCGGTCTGTTCGAGCCTGCGCTCGGAGGCCCGGCGGGGGCGGATGCTGCCGTTCGCGATCGAGCTGGATGGGCGGTTCTGCGGTCAGCTGACGATTGGCAACGTCACCCACGGCGCGTTGCGGTCGGCATGGATCGGTTACTGGGTGTCGAGTTCGACGACGGGCAAGGGGGTGGCCACCGGCGCGTTGGCGCTGGGGATCGACCACTGCTTCGGGCCGGTCAAGCTGCACCGTGTGGAGGCCACCGTGCGTCCGGAGAACGCCGCCAGCCGGGCGGTGCTGGCAAAAGTCGGCTTCCGCGAGGAAGGTCTGCTGCGGCGCTACCTCGACGTCGACGGCGCCTGGCGCGACCACGTGCTGGTTGCCCTCACGGTGGAGGAGGTCTCCGGGTCGGTTGCCGCGTCCCTGGTTCGAGACGGCCGGGCCAGCTGGGCCTGAAACCCCCGAATCCTCTGTTGTCAGCGTGGTAGTTGTGACTATTGAGGTCTGCAGGTAAATTACAGACATGTCATTATGTCGGCGCGTCATGCGCCGGTTGCGTCGTCACAGGCCTAGCCTTGGCGGGGAAAGGAGCAGGTCACCATGCCCAGCATCCCTCAATCGTTGCTCTGGATCTCCCTGGTGGTGCTCTGGCTGTTCGTGCTGGTGCCGATGCTGGTCAGCAAGCGCGACGCGGTGCGGCGCACCAGCGATATAGCGCTGGCGGCCAGGGTGCTCACCAGCGCCGTCGGCGCCCGACTGCTCAGACGGGGCGGCCCCGCAGCCGGCCACCGCAGCGACCCCGAGTGGCGCTCTGAACCCGATTGGCGCAGCGAACACGACGAGGACTCCGAGGATTACCCGATGGTCGTTGCTGCTGCCGACGCTACCGACGACCAGACCCAGCCCAACTATCTCGACGTGGACGTCGTCGACGGGGAGGCTGCTGATCCGCCCCGTGCCGCAGGCGATGCTGGCGAGCCGGAGTCCGACCAGACCGATGACGCCGATGACGAGGACGCAGCTGCAGCCGATGTGGGCACCGCCGAATTCGAGTACGTCGACGACACGTCGGGGTTGGAGGCCGAAGAGGATTCACCGACCGCCGGGTCGCCGATGGCGGTTCCGGCCGCATCGCGACGGCGCCGCTACGACTCGACCACCGCGGCCGCAGTCAGCGCCCGCAAGTACGGCTTTCGCAAACGGGTACTGATGACGATGGCGCTGATCCTGGTGATTTCGGCTGCGGCAGCATTCACCGTGGCGCCGACCGCGTGGTGGGTTTGCGGCACCGCGGCCGGCGTGACGATGCTGTACCTGGCCTACCTGCGTCGGCAGACCCGGATCGAGGAGCGGGTGCGTGCTCGCCGCATGCAGCGGATGGCCCGCGCCGGGGTCCGGGCGGATGACGGCCGCGACTACGGGTTCGGCCGTGGCTTCGACTCCGGGTTCGACGTGCCGGCACGGTTGCGCCGTCCGGGTGCGGTGGTGCTGGAGATCGACGACGAGGATCCGATCTTCGAGCACCTCGAATACGTACCGTTCGCCCGCGACCATGCCTGGCGGGGCGACCTGCCGCGGGCGGCCGGCCAGTAATCTGCGTGGCGTGCCGTGGGCTTCTGGCGATCGTGCCGTGGCTGGTAGCCTGCTAGCGGCCAGGGGCTATGGCGCAGTTGGTAGCGCGACTCGTTCGCATCGAGTAGGTCAGGGGTTCGAATCCCCTTAGCTCCACTGAGGGAAATTCCAGCTAATGCTGGGTTTTCTTGTTTGCGATAGCCGGATCGCTCGTACCCGTGTGCCGCACAGATGCCGCAGGAGATTCCGCAGCGGCTGTGATTGCAGCATCCAGACTGCCCGCTACCGCGTCCAGGTCGGTGTCGAAAAGATCGGTGTAGGTGTCCAGCGTCATCGACGCCTTGGCGTGGCCGAGCATCCGCTGCACGGGCTTGGCGTTGGCGCCTGCCGACACCGCCAGCGAGGCAGCGGTGTGGCGTAGATCGTGCGGCGTGATGGCCGGGAAAAGTATCGTCCGCTTCCCGGCAGGCCGCCACGGCTGGCGCGAAGACCCGGTTGCGCCAGTTGCTGTTGCGCAGCACGTTGCCATGGGTGCGCATGCGCAAACTGCACATCGACCCCAGCCGGGTACCGCCCGGCGACATGTTCGACATCTTCGACGTCGACATCGACACGATCATCCACGTCGAGCTGCGCCGC
>NZ_JBYCLE010000320.1:0-8463 GCF_057473765.1 Mycobacterium sp. TH-M106
CAAACACAGCACAACCATGAAAGCCATACCCGACGCCCCTGGGCAGTTCGAAGCCTACGGCCGAGGGCAACAACCACCCATCTAGAAAGGTAGGGAAGCCATGAGGGAAGAGTTCGACCGCGCTGTTCAACGAGCCATAGCCGGCGACATGCCAACCTCCGGTCCGCTGGTGGACACCTTCGGACGGGTCCACACCGACCTGCGCATATCGTTGACTGATCGGTGCAATCTGCGCTGCACCTACTGCATGCCAGCCGAAGGCCTGGACTGGTTGCCCGGCGAACATCTGCTGCAAGACGACGAACTGGTCCGGCTGATGAACCTGGCTGTGACGCGGCTGGGGATCACCGAGATCCGCTTCACCGGCGGCGAGCCGCTGTTGGCGCGGCACCTCGAGAAAGTGATTGCGGCCGCCGCAGACCTGAAGCCCCGGCCAGAGATCGCGCTCACCACCAATGGCCTGGGTCTGGCACGTCGCGCGGGTGCCCTGGTCGCCGCCGGACTGAACCGAATCAACGTGTCGCTGGACACCGTTGACCGCGAACACTTCGCCCGCATCACCCGCCGCGACCGGCTTCCCGACGTGCTCGACGGGCTGGACGCGGTCAAGGAAGCCGGTATGGACCCGGTGAAGGTCAATGCCGTCCTCGACCCGAGTATCAACGGCGAGGACGTCGCGAACCTGCTGCGATTCTGTCTGCGGCACGGCTATCAGCTGCGGGTCATCGAGGTGATGCCACTCGACGCCGAGCACAAGTGGCGCCGTGGTGCCGGGCTCAGCGCCGACGAGGTGCTGGCGGCACTGCGGCCGCATTTCCGGCTGCAGCCCGACCCGGCACCGCGTGGTTCGGCTCCGGCTCAGCTGTGGCTGGCGGACGAGGGTCCCGGCACGCCCGCGGGCAAGGTCGGAATCATCGCCTCGGTGACCCGGCCGTTCTGCGGGACCTGTGACCGTACCCGGCTCACCGCTGACGGCCAGATGCGCAACTGCCTGTTCGCCAACGACGAGACCGATCTGCTCGCTCTGTTGCGTGGCGGCGCCGATGACGACGCCATCGAGCAGGCATGGCGAGTCGGGATGTGGGCCAAGAAAGCCGGCCACGGCATCAACGACCCGAAGTTCATCCAGCCGGACCGGCCTATGAGCGCGATTGGCGGCTGACCTGTGGCCCGGACGCCCGACGACCAAGCCGAGATTGCGGTCACCATTCGCTACTTTGCGGCGGCGCGAGCGGCCGCCGGCACCGAATCGGAAGCGGTCACCGTGCGGTCGGGAACCACGGTGGCCGAATTGGTCGACCATCTCGCCGAGCGAGGCGAACGGTTGGCGACGGTGCTCGGCCGATGCTGCTATCTCCGTGACGGGATCGCCGTTCGCCACCATGCCACCACGCTGCGCCCCGGCGACACGATCGACGTGCTGCCGCCCTTCGCCGGGGGCTGACGTGATTTACCTCACATAACGAATTGATTACGGGTCCGCAACGGCTCGGTTGAGAACGTCCTGACCAGCGTAGATGGCTCGGCATCCTGGCGTTTCGCTAACGCCCAGTGATGAAAACGCCGAATCCGCGAAATGGTGACGAGACGGCGGCGACCCGTTACCGTACATCCCCGGGTGCAACGAGCCTTTCCCCGAATCGGTGCGCCTTTCCCGGCCCGTAGCGCCGACTCCGTCCGACGGGCAGGGAAACCGATCAACACCAGGGATGGAGGAGGGGACTCACCGGGTCCACCGAAACGGGACTTGGGCCCCATGGCTTGCTTGGGTAGCCCCTGAGGGTGAAGCCGACCTTGTTGGAATGCCCGGTTGGCAACTCAGGCCGGGCAGCTGCCCTCGCGGGCGCGCACAGAGAGGACGTCATCGGCGTATGAGCGGACGGCATCGTAGGCCCAACCAGTCAACCGTCAGCATCGCCAAAGCGGCCGTCACCGGCGCCGTGATCGGCGGCGGCGGCCTCGCCCTCGCCGGACACGCGACCGCCGCCACCGACAGTGAGTGGGACCGGGTGGCCGGATGCGAGTCTGGCGGCAACTGGGCCATCAACACCGGCAACGGTTATCAGGGCGGGCTGCAGTTCGCGCCGGGCACCTGGCGAGCTCATGGCGGTGGCAAATATGCGCCGTCGGCGCACCTGGCCACCCGGGAACAGCAGATCGCCATCGCCGAGCATGTGCTTGCGACCCAAGGACGCGGCGCCTGGCCGGTCTGCGGGCACGGCCTGTCCGGCGCGACGCCGCGTTGGGTGCCGGCAACTCCGGCGGCGGCCGACGAGCACGAAGAGCACGTACCTGACCCGGTCCAACAGTGGCTGAAGCAGTTCCAGCCGCCACCACCATCCGAAGCCGACGCGCCACTGGACAACCCCGAGGTGAATGGCGAAACGGTAGCGCTGGGCAATCCGGCGCCGCCGCCCGAGGCACCGGCGCCTGCGCCCTGGTGGCTGCCTCCCGCACCCGAGGCACCGGCGCCCCCGGCCGAAGAACTGCCACCCCCGGCCGAAGAACTGCCACCGCCGGCCGAAGCGCCGGCGCCCCCAGTCGAAGAGCCGCCGGTTCCGGCACCTCAGGACGAGCCTGCGGCGGCGCCGAACGACAACCCGGCGGTCGTCGAAACCGGTTGGGTTGGCGAAGAGAACGCCTCCGTCCCCGCGGAGCCGGAGCCCGGCTACCACCAGCAGCTGTGGCAGGCCATCGAGGCGGAGAATGTCAGCGGCAACGACGCGCTCGACGCTTTCGCCCCCCAGCCGCAGGAACAGCGAGCCTGAGCGGCCTGATTCAGGCCGACCCCACCCATTCGTCGGTGCCGTCGGCGAAGAATTGGTGCTTCCACACTGGCAGGCGCACCTTGAGCTCCTCGACCAGGTGCGCGCAGGTCTTAAACGCCGCCTGTCGGTGATCCGCCGCGACCGCGGCCACCAGCGCCGCCTCACCGATCTGCAGCGTGCCGATCCGGTGGCTGGCCGCCAGCGCGCGCACGCCGGTGGCGTGTTCGGCAACCTCGGCTAGTACGTCGGTCATGACCTGTTCGGCCGACGGGTGCGCCGAATACTCCAGCCGGACCACCTGGCGTCCCTGGTCGTGGTCGCGGATCATGCCGACAAAGCCGACGATCGCGCCCGCAGCCTGATGGCCCACCAGGTTCTCGTGCTCGGACAGCAGGATCGACTGCTCGGTGACAGCGGCGCGCAGCACCAGCGGGGTCATCGGCGCCACTCCTGCGCATCGCTGCCTCCCCCGCAAGCGGGAGGTGCCCCCACGGCATCGTCGCCGGCGCGCGTCATGGGCGGTGGTCCTTGCCGGCGAGCTGATCGAGCGCATGGTCCAGCACACCGGCCAGCACAGCCAGGCCGTCGCGGACTCCGCCCGACGAGCCGGGCAGGTTGACGATCAGGGTCTTACCGGCCACCCCGCACACCCCGCGGGACAGCACCGAGGTCGGCACCTTCGGCAGACCCGACCGGCGGATGGCGTCGGCCAGGCCGGGGATCTCATAGTCCAGCACCGCCGCCGTCTGGGACGGGGTGTCGTCGGTGGGCGAGATGCCGGTTCCGCCTGAGGTGACGATCAGGTCCACCCCCGCACTGATGGCATCGCGCAGGGCCATGCCGACCGGGTTGCCGTCGGGAACCACCTCCGGGGGCCCCGATGCGAACCCATGCTGTCCCAGCCATTCGGAGATGATCGGGCCGGTGCGGTCGGCGTAGGTACCGGCGGATGCGCGGGTCGATGCGATGACAATTCGCGCGGACCGGGCCGTCATCACCGCTCCCAGAGTCCGCTGCGGCCGCCGTCCTTGCGCAACACGCGGATGTCGTCGATTGTGGCGGAGCGGTCCACCGCTTTGATCATGTCGTAGAGCGTCAGGGCGGCCACACTGACCGCGGTCAGCGCCTCCATCTCCACTCCGGTGCGATCGGTGCTGCGCACGGTGGCGGTGATGTCGATAGCCGCCTCGCCGACAGCGAAGTCGACGTCGACACCGGTGAGCTCAAGCTGGTGGCAGAGCGGGATCAGGTCGCTGGTACGTTTGGCGGCCAGGATGCCCGCGACCCGCGCGGTGGCCAACGCGTCGCCCTTGGGCAGGCCTCCGGCCGAGATCATCTGCACCACCTGCGCCGAGGTTCGCAGCGCACCCGCGGCGACGGCCGTACGCCGGGTGACCCCCTTGGCGGTGACGTCGACCATGTGCGCCGCCCCCTGTTCGTCCAGGTGCGAGAGCGGCCCCCCGCCCGGTGCCCATGCACCCGAAGCACCCACCATGGCGACCCCTACCGGTTGACCATGGTGACCGGGTGCAGGTAGGGCAACTCGTCGGCTGGCAGCGGGAATTCCACGTCCCCGAACGGGGACAGTGCACCGGTCCGGTCGGTTCGCAGTTCACTGACCGCGGGATCGCCGTGATCCGTCGACGGCCAGCCCCCGTCGACATAGGGGGTTCTCCGCGCCTTCGGCGCCGGGTTATCAGCGGTCTTAGCGATATCAGCCACGGGTTCCATTCTGACAGGTCTGGATCGGCGTCGGTAACCCGACGCTTTCTGCCGGCCCCGGCCGGTGCCCGCTGACCTACGCTGGTCGGCGATGACCGAACACAACCAGGGTGTTTCGCTGGCGTCCTGGCTGGCCGACCTGCCGGACGAGCGGCTGATCCAGCTGCTGGAGCTGCGGCCGGACCTCGCACAGCCACCGCCGGGCAGCGTCTCCGCATTGGCCGCGCGGGCTCAGGCCCGGCAGTCGGTCCGCGCGGCCACCGACGAGCTGGATTTTCTGCGGCTGGCGCTGGTCGACGCGTTGCTGGCGCTGCACGCCGACACCACTGAGGTTCCGGTCACCAAGCTGCTCGCCCTGATCGGCGGGCGGGCGCCGGAAACGGAGGTGCGCGCCGCCCTCGATGATCTCACCAGTCGCGGATTGTGCTGGGGCGACCGCTGTATCCGCGTGGTCGCCGAGGCAGGCGCGGGACTGCCCTGGTATCCCGGCCAGCTGAGCTTGGAGGAGATCTCACGCACCCGCGACCAGATCGACGCGGCGATTGCCGAACTCGATGAGTCACAACGCGACGTGCTGGAAAGGCTGGTGGAAGGTTCGCCGGTCGGGCGTACCCGCGACGCCGCGCCTGGTGCACCACCGGACCGCCCGGTGCCGCGACTGCTGGCAGCGGGGCTGCTGCGGCAGGTGGACAACGAGACGGTGATCCTGCCCCGAGACGTCGGGCAGGCTTTGCGCGACGAGCAGCCGGGTCCGGCGCAGTTGACGCTGCCCGATCCGACGGTTTCGCGCACGGCGCCCGCCGATGTCGATGCCGCCGCCGGCAGCGCGGTCATCGACCTGTTGCGCGAACTCGACGCGGTGCTCGACGTCCTGGGATCCGCCCCGATACCCGAGCTGCGCAGCGGCGGACTGGGGATACGCGAGGTCAAGCGACTGGTCAAGGTGACCGGTGTCGACGGGCCCCGGGTGAGTCTGCTGCTGGAGCTAGCCGCCGCGGCCGGTTTGATCGCGGCCGGCGACCCCGAGCCGGAGCCAGTCGGCGACTCAGACCGGCTATCTGATCGGCGGTACTGGGCGCCAACGGTGAAGGCCGACCAATTGGCCGGGGCAGCCGCCGCCGAGCGCTGGCAGCTGCTGGCCAGCACCTGGCTTGACCTGACCGCCCGGCCTGGGCTGATCGGTAGCCGCGGACCAGATGGCAAACCCTGTGCGGCGCTGTCGTCGTCATTGTTTTCCACGGCGGCCCCACTGGATCGCCGACTGCTGCTAGGCATCCTCGCCGACCTGCCCGCCGGCAACGGTGTCGACGAGGTCACCGTGTCGCAGGCGCTGGTTTGGCTCCGGCCACGCTGGGCAACGCGACTCCAGCCCGGACCGGTAGCAGACCTGTTGGCCGAGGCGCAGGCGCTGGGGCTGGTAGGCCGCGGCGCGATCAGCTCGCCGGGCCGTGCGCTGCTGAGCAGCGGTGCCGGGGCTGCCGTCGCCGTGATGAGCCAGACGCTGCCCGAGCCGATCGACCACTTTCTGGTACAGGCCGACCTGACCGTGGTGGTTCCCGGCCCGCTGGAGCGAGAGCTCGCCGAGGAGTTGGCCACCGTAGCCGCCGTCGAATCAGCCGGGGCGGCGATGGTCTATCGAGTCAGCGAACAGACCATCCGTCACGCCCTCGACGCGGGACGAACCCGGGAGGCACTGCGCTCGTTCTTCGAAAGGCACTCCAAAACCCCAGTGCCGCAGAGCCTTGCCTACCTGATCGACGACGTCGCACGCCGGCACGGGAAGCTGCGGGTCGGGACGGCGGCCTCGTTCGTGCGGTGCGCTGACCCGACCCTGCTGGCGCAGGCGGTGGCCGTTCCCGCGGCCGAAGCCCTCGGGTTGCGGGTATTGGCCCCGACGGTGGCGGTGTCGCAGGCATCGATCGCCGACCTGCTGGCGGTGTTGCGCGACGCCGGGTTCGTTCCGGCCGCCGAGGACGCCTCCGGGGCCATCGTGGACTTGCGGTCGCGCGGCGCCCGGGTGCCCACTCCCATGCAGCGCCGACCGCATCGCGGGGCACTTCGCCCGAACAGCGACACCCTGGCCGCGGTCGTCGCCGTGCTGCGCAAGGTGAGCGCCGGGCCGTTCGACAACATCCGCCTCGACCCGGCGGTCACCATGTCGCTGCTGCTGCAGGCCGCGCGGCGGGGCACTAGCGTGCTGATCGGCTATGTCGATCCCGCCGGGGTGGCCACCCAGCGGGAAGTCTCTCCCGTCGTTGTCCGTGGCGGCCAGCTGGTGGCCTTCGATTCCACTTCGGGGCAGATACGCGAGTTCGCCATCCACCGGATCACGTCGGTGGTGCGGAACTGAATAATGGGGCGATGACCGACGGCCCGCTCATCGTGCAGTCCGACAAGACGGTGCTGCTCGAGGTCGACCACGAGCGGGCCGGTGCGGCGCGCGCCGCGATCGCCCCGTTCGCGGAGTTGGAACGCGCGCCCGAGCACGTCCACACCTACCGGATCACCCCGCTGGCGTTGTGGAACGCCCGGGCCGCCGGCCACGACGCCGAACAGGTGGTGGACGCGCTGGTCAGCTACTCGCGTTACGCGGTGCCGCAACCGCTGCTGGTCGACGTCGTCGACACCATGGCCCGCTACGGGCGGTTACAGCTGGTGAAGGATCCGGCGCACGGCCTGACGCTGGTCAGTCTGGATCGCGCGGTACTGGCGGAAGTGTTGCGCAACAAGAAGATCGCACCGATGCTGGGCGCCCGCCTCGACGACGACACCGTCGTGGTACACCCGAGCGAGCGGGGCCGGATCAAGCAGCTGCTGCTCAAAATCGGTTGGCCGGCGGAGGATCTCGCCGGCTACGTCGATGGCGAGGCGCATCCGATCAGCCTGCGCCAGGACGGCTGGCAGCTTCGTGACTACCAGGAGATGGCGGCTGAGTCCTTCTGGTCCGGCGGATCCGGGGTGGTGGTGCTGCCCTGCGGGGCGGGCAAGACGCTGATTGGCGCAGCAGCGATGGCGAAAGCCGGTGCTACGACGCTGATCCTGGTCACCAACACCGTCGCCGGCCGGCAATGGAAACGCGAACTGATCGCGAGGACGTCGCTGACCGACGACGAGATCGGCGAGTACTCCGGGGAGCGCAAGGAGATCCGCCCGATCACCATCGCCACCTACCAGGTAATGACGCGTCGCACCAAGGGCGAATACCGTCACCTGGAACTGTTCGACAGCCGTGACTGGGGGCTGATCATCTACGACGAGGTGCACCTGCTGCCGGCACCGGTGTTCCGGATGACCGCCGACCTGCAGTCCCGGCGCCGACTGGGCCTGACCGCGACGCTGATCCGCGAGGACGGCCGCGAAGGTGACGTGTTCTCGCTGATCGGGCCGAAGCGCTACGACGCTCCGTGGAAGGACATCGAGGCGCAGGGCTGGATCGCGCCGGCGGAGTGCGTCGAGGTGCGGGTCACCATGACCGACAGCGAGCGGATGGCCTACGCCACCGCCGAACCCGACGAACGCTACCGATTGTGCTCGACGGTGCATTCGAAGATCGCGGTGGTCAAGTCGATCCTGAGCCGCCATCCCGGCGAACAGACGCTGGTGATCGGGGCCTACCTCGATCAGCTCGACGAACTGGGCGAACAGCTGGGCGCCCCGGTGATCCAGGGCTCGACCAAGATCGCCGAACGTGAGGCCCTCTTCGACGCGTTTCGGCGCTGCGAGGTGTCCACCCTGGTGGTGTCCAAGGTGGCCAACTTCTCCATCGATCTGCCGGAAGCAGCGGTAGCGGTGCAGGTTTCGGGAACGTTCGGGTCGCGGCAGGAGGAGGCGCAGCGGCTGGGCCGACTGCTGCGGCCCAAGGCGGACGGGGGTGGCGCGACCTTCTACTCGGTGGTGGCCCGCGACAGCCAGGACACCGAGTACGCCGCGCACCGGCAGCGGTTCCTGGCCGAACAGGGCTACGGCTACGTCA
>NZ_JBYCLE010000321.1:0-1549 GCF_057473765.1 Mycobacterium sp. TH-M106
AGGAAACCGGAGTCCGGGGCAGCGTGCTGGCGGCCCTCGGCAGCATCGACTACTGGTTCGTTACCGAGGGCCGGCGGGTGCACAAGACCGTGCACCATTATCTGATGCGGTTCTCCAGCGGCGAGCTATCCGACGACGACATGGAAGTCGCCGAGGTCGCGTGGGTGCCGATCCGGGAACTCTCGTCCCGGCTGGCCTACGCCGATGAGCGCCGGCTGATGCAGGTGGCCGACCAACTGATCGACAAGCTGCACACCGACGGCCCGGCTGCGCTGCCGCCGCTGCCGGCGATCGCTCCGCTGCGGCAACCCCAGACGCATTCGCGCACCCGCGATCGCCGCGCCGACCGGCAGGCACCCGACCGGAAGTACGGTCGCGGAGCGGCCCCGTGACCCACCGGTGACCATGCGGTGCACATCGATACGGCGGCGGACGTCGAGGCGGGAGCTCAGGCGAGGTGTTGCAGCGCGCCTGGCCGTGGTAGTCGCCATCGTGGCGGACGCGGCAACCGCATGCGCCCTGTGGACTTTGTGCGCCCTATCCATCGGCGCCCCGCACGCCGCAGCCGGCGAGCCGGGTGCGGTGTCGTTCGTCGCTATCCGGATCGACGGGGTGACCCCCGCGGTGGTCACCACGACCAGCGACCCGGTGGTCACCGTCACCGGAACGGTGGCCAACGTCGGCGACCGTCCGGTCCGCGACGTGATGGTCCGCCTCGAGCAGGCCACCGCGGTGGCGTCCTCAGCCGGCCTACGCACCAGCCTGGACGGCGCCGACGACCAGTACCGTCCGGTGGGCGACTTCGTCACGGTCGCGGCCGAGCTGCAGCGCGGTCAAGACGCCCCCTTCACCCTGTCGGCCCCACTTCACTCACCCAGTCAGCTGTCGCTGGACGTCGATCGTCCCGGCGTGTACCCGTTGTTGGTCAACGTCAACGGCACACCGGACTACGGCCAACCCGCCCGTCTGGACGACGCCCGTTTCCTGTTGCCGGTGGCGGGTGTGCCATCTGACCCCGGCGATCTGGCCGCCGGGCAGCGGACCACCGTTGTCGCGCCGGACACCTCCCAACCGGTGCAGTTGACCGTGCTGTGGCCGTTGGCGGACCGTCCGCGGCTGGCTCCAGGCGCACCGGGCGGCACGCTGCCGGTACGGCTGACCGACGACGACCTGGCGGGCTCGCTGGCCGCAGGCGGCCGACTGGACGCGCTGCTCTCCTCGGCCGAGTTCGCCACCACCCCGGCCGCCGACGCCGAGGGCACCATCACCCGGTCGCTCTGCCTAGCGATCGACCCCGATCTGCTGGTCACCGTCAACGCCATGACCGGCGGCTACGTGGTAGCCGAAACACCCGACTCCTTTGACAGCACGGCTGTCCACCCCGGCACCGGCCAGGCCGCGGCGACGGCATGGCTGGATCGGCTCCGCACGTTGGCGCACCGGGTATGCGTCGCGCCGATCCCCTACGCCCAGGCCGATCTCGGCGCCCTGCAACGGGTCGGCGACCCGGGCCTCGACACGATCGCCGTCACCGGCCCCGCTGAGATCA
>NZ_JBYCLE010000322.1:0-9834 GCF_057473765.1 Mycobacterium sp. TH-M106
GCGGGTTCATCGTTCCGGCCGAGGGATTCCTGCCGACGCTGCTGGCGTGGTGTCGCGACAACGGTGTGGTGTTCATCGCCGACGAGGTGCAGTCCGGCTTCGCCCGCAGCGGGGCGATGTTCGCCTGCGAGCACGAGGGTTCGCAAGGCGTCGAGCCCGACCTGATCTGCACCGCCAAGGCCCTCGGCGGCGGGCTGCCGCTGGCGGCGGTGACCGGCCGCGCCGAGATCATCGACGCGCCGCACGTCGGCGGCCTGGGCGGTACGTTCGGCGGCAATCCGGTGGCGTGTGCGGCGGCGCTGGCCGTCATCGCCACCATCGAAAGTGACGGACTGGTGGCCCGGGCGCAACGCATCGAAGAGCTGGCCTTCGCCAGGTTGGGCCGGTTGCAGGCCGCCGACGACCGGATCGGCGATGTGCGCGGCCGCGGCGCGATGATCGCCGTGGAACTGGTGCGCTCCGGCACCGCCGACCCCGACCCGAAGCTGGCCGCGCGGTTGGCGGCGGGCGCGCACGCCGCCGGGGTGATCGTGTTGACCTGCGGGACGTTCGGCAACGTGGTGCGGCTGTTGCCGCCGCTGACCATCGGCGAAGAGCTGTTCTTGGAGGGTCTTGACGTGCTTTCCGAAGTGCTGGCGGGCCTGTGAGGCCAGCGCGGAGACGCCCCCCAATAAAAACCTGTGCCGAGATCGACGTCAGCTCGGCCCGGCTACTCGAACAGCACCGCCTGGCCCAGCCCGCCGGCCCCCGCCGGCGGGCTCATCCCCAGATGCGTCCACGCCTGGGCGGTGGCGACCCGCCCGCGCGGGGTGCGCGCGATCATTCCGGCCCGCACCAGGAACGGCTCGCAGACTTCCTCCACGGTGGCGGCCTCCTCCCCCACCGCCACCGCCAGCGTCGACACCCCCACCGGACCGCCCCCGAAGCTGCGGGTCAGTGCGGCAAGCACCGCTCGATCCAGCCGGTCCAGGCCGAGTTCGTCGACGTCATAGACCGCCAGCGCGGCCTTGGCGACGTCGCGGGTGATCACCCCGTCGGCGCGCACCTCGGCGAAGTCGCGCACCCGGCGTAGCAGCCGGTTGGCGATCCGCGGTGTGCCCCGGGAGCGCCGGGCGATCTCCGCGCCCGCCTCCTCACCCAACTCGATGCCCAGGATGCCGGCCGAGCGGACCAGCACCCGCTGCAGCTCGGCCGGCTCGTAGAAGTCCAGGTGCGCGGTGAACCCGAACCGGTCGCGCAGCGGTCCGGTCAGCGCCCCCGACCGGGTGGTCGCCCCCACCAGCGTGAACGGCGCCACCTCCAGTGGAATCGACGTCGCACCGGGGCCTTTGCCGACCACCACGTCGACCCGGAAATCTTCCATCGCCAGATACAGCATCTCCTCGGCGGGCCGGGCGATGCGGTGGATCTCGTCGATGAACAGCACGTCGTGTTCGACCAGATTGGACAGCATCGCCGCCAGATCCCCGGCACGTTCCAGCGCCGGGCCGGACGTCACCCGCAGTGGGTTGCCGAGTTCGGCGGCGATGATCATCGCCAGCGACGTCTTGCCCAGCCCGGGCGGGCCCGACAGCAGGATGTGATCCGGTGTGCCGCCGCGGTTCTTGGCGCCCTCGATGACCAGCTGCAGCTGCTCGCGCACCCGCGGTTGGCCGATGAACTCCTCTAGCGAGCGCGGCCGCAGCCCGGCGTCGACGTCGCCCTCGCCGACGGTCAGTGCGGGAGTGACCTGCCGCTCCTCGGGCTCGTCGGTGTCGAACCGGCTCATTTCTTCCCCAACAGGCTCAGCGCGGCCCGCAACGCACTCGACGTGCTGGCCCCGTCGTTGGTCGCCAGCGCCCTGTCGGTGGCTTCTTCGGCCTGCTTGACCGCAAAGCCAAGGCCGACAAGGGCTTCCACCACCGGGCCGCGCACAGCGTGACCATTGGCACCCGTCGGCGCCGCACCCGACGTCGCGATCTTGTCCCGCAACTCCAGCACCATCCGCTCGGCGCCGCGCCTGCCGATCCCCGGCACCCGCGTCAGCGCCGTGACGTCGCCGTCGGCTAATGCCTGGCGCAACGCGTCGGCGTCGTAGACCGCCAGCGTTGCCATCGCGATCTTGGGCCCGATTCCCGACACCCCGATCAACATCGTAAACACGTCGCGCGCATCGGAATCCGGAAAACCGTACAGCGTCATCGAATCCTCGCGCACGATCATCGCGGTGATCAGCCGGGCCTCGACACCGCGCCGCAGCGTGGCCAGCGTCGCGGGAGTAGCGATCACCTTGTAACCCACCCCGGCGGCCTCGATCACCGCGTGGTCCAGCGCGATCTCGAGCACCTCACCGCGCACCGACGCGATCACGTCGCCGCCTTCAGCCGCGCCGCATACTGACGACGCTGTTCGGCGGCCTTGGCTTCCGCGGCGGCCATCCTGGCGATCATCGGCGCCCGCCAGCAGTGACAGATCGCCAGCGCCAACGCATCGGCGGCATCGGCTGGCGCCGGCTTCTGCTGCAGCCCGAGAATTTTCGTGACCATCGTGGTGACCTGTGCCTTGCCGGCTGCACCGTTGCCGGTGACCGCGGCCTTGACCTCGCTGGGCGTGTGGAAGAACACGTCGATGCCGCGTTTCGCCGCCACCAGCGCGATCACCCCGCCGGCCTGGGCGGTGCCCATCACCGTGGACACGTTCTGCTGGGAGAACACCCGCTCGATCGCGATGACGTCCGGGTGATGGGTGTCCAGCCAGTGCTCGACAGTGTCGCTGATCGCCAAGAGGCGCCCCGGTACCGGGTCATCAGACGGAGTGCGCACCACGTCGACATCCAGGGCGACCACCTTCCTGCCCTGCCCGCCTTCGACCACCGACAGGCCGCAACGAGTCAGCCCGGGGTCGACACCCATCACACGCACGTCACGACTCCCTCAACGAGACCGAACGGTTGTTCGATACTTTAGTGGGCGGAACCGACACCACCCGGCAAGACACGCGGATGCCAGCGACTCGGGGTATGACCTTCGCACGCGTCAGTGCACGGTAAAGGGCGGCCGTAGGCCGGGAAACATCGGGAAGTGCCGGACGTTGAGCGTCGCCAACGGCAAGCCCTTGACACCGGCAGTCGCGGCGATCAGGTAGTCGCCGAGCCCGATCCCGGCGTGGCTGCGCCGGTACTGGCGCATCAGCTCGCCTGCCCGCCGGGCGACGATCTCGGTGGCCGGTTCGACGCGGAACGCGGAGAACAACCGCCACACCTCGCGCCGCTCCGCCGACCGCATGCCGCCGACGATTTCGGCGATCGACACCACGCTGACGGCCAGCGTGCCAGCGCGTCGGGTATCGGTGAGCCAATCCCGTGCCGCCGAAGAACCCCGCAGGTGCGCGATCAAGACATCCGAATCGACCAGTGTCACCGCTGCCACATTGTCGCGAGGTGCTTCTCGCGGTCACCGGATCCACGCATGGGAGCTGCCAAGTCACGCAGAGCACCGAATGAATCGGTGATTGCGCAGAGGTCCGCCTCCACGGTACCGTCGGCATCGCCTTCGGCCAGGGCGCGGTCGACCAATCGGCGGATCAACTCCGCGCGGGAGACGCCTTCCTGTTTTGCCAGCCGGTCAAGGCTTTCCGTTTGTTCCTCGTCGAGGTAAATGTTCGTGCGCCGCATACATCACAACATACACCGCATCTCGCCGCTTGCTGAACAGCGACGGCGAGGCTACTCCTCGCCGAGCGCGGCCAGCACCTCGTCGGAGACGTCGACGTTGGTCCACACGTTCTGCACGTCGTCGCTGTCCTCCAGCGCGTCGACCAGCTTGAACACCTTGCGGGCGGCGTCGACGTCCACCGGCACGCTGACCGACGGCTGGAAGCTGGCCTCGGCGGACTCGTAGTCGATGCCAGCGTCGACCAGCGCGGTGCGCACAGCCACCAAATCGCCCGGCTCGGAGATCACCTCGAAGCTGTCGCCCAGGTCGTTGACGTCCTCGGCGCCGGCGTCGAGCACAGCCGCCAGCACGTCGTCCTCGCTCAGCCCGTCCTTCTCCAGCGTCACCGTCCCCTTGCGGGTGAACAGGTAGGACACCGAGCCCGGGTCGGCCATGGTACCGCCGTTACGGGTCATCGCAATGCGCACCTCGCTGGCGGCGCGGTTACGGTTGTCGGTCAGGCACTCGATCAGCACCGCCACCCCGTTGGGCGCATACCCCTCGTAGGTGATGGCCTGGTATTCCGCACCCCCGGCCTCCTCGCCCGCGCCGCGTTTGCGGGCCCGCTCGATGTTGTCGTTGGGCACCGAGTTCTTCTTGGCCTTTTGGATGGCGTCATAAAGCGTCGGGTTGCCCGCCGGATCGCCGCCGCCGACCCGCGCCGCGACTTCGATGTTCTTGATCAGCCGGGCGAAGTTCTTGCCCCGGCGGGCGTCGATGACGGCCTTCTTGTGCTTGGTGGTGGCCCACTTGGAGTGGCCGCTCATGTTCCTACTGCCTCTTCTGTTGCTCTGCTGCTGCTCCGACGTCTCGCGCGACAGTCTACGCGGAGGCGCCAACGCCTTTCGTCGCCGTCAGCCCAGGCCTCGCTCACCTGCCAGCCCGCGGCGTCCCCTGGCCCGGCGCGAAGAACCCCGGAGCCCACTGCTCAAGCAGTGCCGCGTAGTTCACCCGGGCGTCAAGCTGAACGGCGACTCCTATCAGGCCGCCGAGCGTGCGCAGCAACATGACGTAGCCGGGTGGCACGGTCAACTGCCGGGCAACCTTGAACCGGTCGCCGAATCCCTCCCCGAACGGATCGGAGGTGGCCAGGGCCGTCTTCTGGAACCACCTGCGGGTGAAGTGAAACTCACCGGACCGCAGTGGGTCGACATAGGCCCAGAGCGGTTTGATGTATTCCACCACCTGCTCGGCGGTCAGGTCGTAGTCGGCTGGCATGAAGCCGAGTTTCTTCAACAGCCGGATCACTTCGTCCCACTGTTCGTCACGCGCCCAGCACAGCAGTTCGCCGAAGTCGGCGGGGAAGCCGCCGGGATGCTCGGAGACGGCGCCGAAATCGACGACTCCCAGCCGCCCGTCCGCCAGCATCGTGAAATTGCCCGGATGCGGGTCGGCGTGCAACAGGCCAGCCCGCACGGGTGAACTGATCGCGAACTCGAGAAGCAAGGCGCACATAGCGTTTCGCTCGTCCTGGGTACCCTCGGCGATGATCCTGGAGAGGCGCCGGCCCTCTGCCCACTCTGCGACGATGACCTTCGGTGCGCTGGCGATCACTGCCGGTACGTAGAACTTCTGGTCGCCGGCAAAGGCTTTCGCGAAGCTACGCTGATAGTCGGCCTCCTGTCGGTAGTCCAGCTCGGCTTCCACCCGCTCGCTGACTTCGGCAACGAGTCGGTCTACGTCCAATCGCGGCGCAATCTGGTCGATGACCCAGGTAAACCGCTGTATCAGTTTGAGATCGGCCCGCAGTGCCTCGTCGGCGCCTGGATATTGAATCTTGACGGCAACCTCGCGTCCGTCTTTCCAAACGCCTTTGTGCACCTGGCCGATGCTCGCCGATGCGATGGGATCATCGTCGAAGGACCGGAAGCGTTCCCGCCATTTGGTGCCGAGTTGGCCGTCGAGCACCCGGTGCACCTTTGCCACCGGCAGCGGTGGAGCTTCGCTTTGCAGCTTGACCAACGCCTCGCGAAACGGATCGGCGAATTGCGGCGGTATCGCTGCCTCCATCACCGACAGCGCCTGGCCGACCTTCATCGCGCCGCCCTTGAGTTCGCCCAGCACCCGGAACAGCTCGTCTGCCGCTTTGGCCAGCAGCTCGGCGTTGACCTCTTCTTTGGACTTGCCGGTCATCCGCTTGCCGACACCCAGTGCGGCGCGGCCGGCCGCTCCAGCCGGAAGACTTGCCAGCTTTACGACGCGCCGCAATCCACCGCGCGCGATGTCAGTCATGGTCACATCATGCCCGGCGGGCGCCACAGCGGCAGCGATTCACGCCCGGTCAGTGGCGATGTCGACGAACAGCCGGTGGATGCGGCCGTCGTCGGTCATCTCCGGGTGAAACGACGTGGCCAGCACCTGACCCTGCCGCACCGCTACCGCGTGCCCGGCAGCACTAGCCAGCACCTGGACGCCGGAACCGACCCGTTCCACCCACGGCGCCCGGATGAACACCGCGTGCACCGGGTCGTCGAAACCGGCGAACACGACGTCGCCTTCGAAGGAGTCCACTTGGCGGCCGAATGCGTTGCGCCGCACTGTCATATCGATGCCACCCAGCGGGACGGCCACACGGCCGCCCTCGCCGGCGTCCAGGATCTCGGTGGCCAGCAGGATCATCCCGGCGCACGCCCCGTAGGCCGGCATCCCGTCGCCCAGCCGCTCCCGCAGCGGCTCCAGCAACTCCAGTTCCTGCAGCAGGTGGCTCATCGTGGTCGATTCGCCACCGGGAATCACCAGCGCGTCAACGGTGTCCAGTTCACAGCGGCGGCGCACCGGCACTGGATCGGCACCGGCGGCCCGCACCGCGGCGAGGTGTTCCCGAATGTCGCCCTGCAGCGCCAGCACCCCGACACGAAGCTGGGTCACTGCGCCGCTCCTCAGCATCGCTTCGTCCCCCGCAAGCGGGAGGTACCCGCTCTGCATCGTCGCCCGCG
This sequence comes from Mycobacterium sp. TH-M106, assembly GCF_057473765.1. NCBI lineage: Bacteria > Bacillati > Actinomycetota > Actinomycetes > Mycobacteriales > Mycobacteriaceae > Mycobacterium > Mycobacterium sp. TH-M106. The sequence goes on from NZ_JBYCLE010000322.1 coordinate 6,629, forward strand.
CGGTCACTTGGGGGCGAGCCGGTAGCGGGTCAGGCCCTCCTGCATCACCGCCGCGACCATATCGCCGCGGCGGTTGTACATCTTGCCCTGGCACAGCGCCCGCCCGCCGCCCGCCGACGGTGACGACTGGTTGTACAGCAGCCATTCGTCGGCGCGAAAGGGCCGCAGAAACCACATCGCGTGGTCCAGGGACGCCACCTGCAGCCTGTCCTGTTCGCCGAGGTGGATCGACCACGAGCTGCCCAGCAGGGTCAGGTCGCTGATGTAGGCCAGCGCGCAGATGTGCAGCACCGGGTCGTCGGGCAGCGGGCCGCGGTGGCGAAACCACACCTGCTGCTCGGCGACCTTGCCGGGAAAGTGCGGCAGCTGATCTCGGGACACCCGGCGCAGGTCCCACTCCTCGAATTCCTTGAAGCCCTCGTCGTCGAAGGCGACCACGCTGTTGATATCCGGGATGTCGTCCGGGGCGGGCGCCGGTGGCATCGCGTCCTGATGGTCGATGCCGTCCTGGGTTACCTGAAACGACGCCTGCATGTGGAAGATGGATTCGCCGTGCTGCACCGCGCTGACCCGCCGGGTGCAGAACGAACCCCCGTCGCGGACCCGTTCAACCAGAAAGACGGTGGGCGCCAACGGGTCTCCAGGCCGCAGAAAGTATCCGTGCAGGGAATGGACCCGGTAACGCGGGTCCACCGTGCGCACCGCCGACACCAGCGACTGCCCGGCCACGCGCCCGCCGAAGGAGCGGTTGCGGTTCCCGGGAGCTTCGTTGACGACGGTGCTTCGGAAGATGTTGATCTCGAGTTGTTCCAGGTCGAGGATCTCTTCGATCGCCACGGGACGTTTTTACCAGCCGCGCTGGGCGAGCCGATCCGGCGCCGCGATCTCCTCGACGTTGATGCCGACCATGGCCTCACCCAGTCCACGCGACACCCGGGCCAGCACGTCGGGGTCGTCGTAGAAGGTGGTGGCTTTGACGATGGCGGCGGCCCGGGCCGCCGGGTCGCCGGATTTGAAGATGCCGGAGCCGACGAACACCCCCTCGGCGCCGAGTTGCATCATCATCGCGGCGTCGGCCGGAGTGGCGATACCGCCCGCGGTGAATAACGTCACCGGCAGCTTGCCGGCCCGCGCGACCTCGGCGACCAGCTCGTAGGGCGCCTGCAGCGTTTTGGCCGCGACGTAGAGCTCGTCGTCACCCAGGCTGCCCAGCCTGCGAATCTCACCGCCGATGGCCCGCATGTGGGTGGTGGCGTTGGAAACGTCGCCGGTGCCGGCCTCGCCTTTGGAGCGGATCATCGCTGCGCCCTCGGTGATCCGCCGCAGCGCCTCGCCGAGGTTGGTCGCCCCGCACACGAACGGCACGGTGAACTGCCACTTGTCGATGTGGTGGGTGTAATCGGCCGGGGTGAGCACCTCGGACTCGTCGATGTAGTCCACACCCAGGCTCTGCAAGATCTGCGCCTCGACGAAATGCCCGATGCGGACCTTGGCCATCACCGGGATGGAGACCGCGGCGATGATGCCCTCGATCATGTCCGGGTCGCTCATCCGCGACACCCCGCCCTGCGCACGGATGTCGGCGGGCACCCGCTCCAGCGCCATCACCGCGACGGCGCCGGCGCCCTCGGCGATGCGGGCCTGCTCGGGGGTGACGACGTCCATGATGACGCCGCCCTTGAGCATCTCCGCCATGCCGCGCTTGACCCGGGCGGTTCCGGTCTGCCCGTTGCCGCTGTCCACCGCTGACTCTCCTTCGATCGGTATTCGCTCAGTCTAGTTGCCGGCTAACCCGCACCGGCTCCGGGCGCGAGTCGGGTGGCAGCCAACCGGGCCGCCCGAAGATGTAGCCGAGCCGATCACGCAGCCGCGCTGCCGAGTGGACATCCCGGGCGATCGCCAGGTATTCATGGGTCTGCAGGGCCCAGATGTTGAACGTGGTGACCTGCTGGGTCAATCCGTAGTGCGGGCGGAACAGCTCGGGCTGGAATGTGCCCAAGATGCGATCCCAGATGATCAGGATCCCCCCGTAGTTCTTGTCCAGGTATTCGGGGTCCATGCCGTGGTGCACTCGGTGGTGCGACGGCGTGTTGAAGACGAACTCGAACCACCGGGGCAGTTTGTCGATGCGTTCGGTGTGCACCCAGAACTGGTAAATCAGGTTCACCGAGAAGCCGGCGAACACCATCCACGGTGGAACGCCCAACAGCGGCAATGGAATCCACATCAGGATCTCACCGCTGTTGTTCCACTTCTGCCGCAGCGCGGTGGCGAAGTTGAAGTACTGGCTGGAGTGATGCGCTTGATGCGTTGCCCAGATCAACCGAACCCGGTGAGCGATACGGTGATAGGTGTAGTAGAGCAGGTCGATGCCCAGGATTGCGATGACCCAGGTGTACCAATCGGTCGCCGGCAGATGCCACGGTGCCAGATAGGCGTAGATCGCGGCATAACCGAGCAGCGCCACGAATTTCCACCCGGCGGTGGTGGCTACCGAGACCAGTCCCATGGAAACGCTCGCCCAGGCATCCCGGGCGAGGTAGGCGCCGGCCGGGCGGGCCGCTTGGTCTGCGGCGCGATCGATGCGTTCAAGCTTGCGAGCTGCCGTCCACTCCAGAATCAAAAGCAGCAGGAAAAACGGGATGGCGAAAAAGACCGGGTCCCGCATCGCCGGGGGTAGGGCGGAGAAAAGGCCCGCCATCACAGCCACGCTAAACACCTCCGTTGCGAGTCTAAAGGGATCCGGACCGGGCATCGCGACGATCCTGGCCTCCCCGGGCGCGAGCATGCGCAAAATCGCACTAGCAGGGCATCCGCCGTGCGACTCTGCGCATGCTCGCGCACAAACGGTCAGCGGATAGGCTGCGGCTGTGGGGCCAGGCCGGCCGGGTGGTCGGCGACCGTGTTTGCCTCGCTGAGCCGTTCACCCAGCTCAATCGGGTACACAGTCTCCCCCGCGGCGGCCAGCCGAGCGATCTCGGCTGCGTCACACCAGCGGTGGCAGTGAATGTAGCGGCGTTCCAGCCCGGTTCGCCCTGCAGCCGACGGCTCGAAGCGCTCCGTGCGGTACACGAAGAAGAATTCCCGGCTGTCGAGCTGCTCGCCGTTGAACTCGAACACCTGCTCGCGCTGCCAGATCGGCCCGACCAGCTCGGCCGGGTCCACCCGCAAGCCGGTCTCCTCGGCCAGCTCCCGAGCCGCGGCGG
>NZ_JBYCLE010000323.1:0-1158 GCF_057473765.1 Mycobacterium sp. TH-M106
GAGAAGCTCAACGCCGCTTTCCGTTACGGACTGGTGCGGTTGCGCGACGCCGCCGAGGCGGTGGGCTTCTACCGCGGTGAGCGGGTCGAGCGGGCGCAACTGTGGCGGCGCTTCACCCCGATCATCGACAACTACCGCAGGTTCGTCCGCCGCACCATCATCTTCAACGGCTGGAACTTCTCGGTGTCGCAGCTGATCGTCCCGTTGCCCTGGGTGATTCAGGCGCCGCGGCTGTTCGCCGGGCGCATCGACTTCGGTGATGTCGGACAGAGCGCGACGGCCTTCGGCAACATTCAGGACTCGCTGTCGTTCTTCCGCAACAACTACGACGCGTTCGCGGCCTTCCGGGCCGCGATCATCCGATTGCACGGGCTGGTCGACGCCAACACACGTGGCCGGGCCCTGCCGACGATCCTGGTCAAGGACAGTGAGGACGCAGCGGTCGAACTCCGCGGCCTGGAAGTGCGCACCCCGGGCGGAGACCAGCTGATCGACCCCCTCGACGTGGCGCTGGACCGGGGCGAATCGTTGGTGATCACCGGGCGCTCGGGATCCGGCAAGACCACGTTGCTGCGCAGCCTGGCCGAACTGTGGCCGTACGCCTCGGGGACGCTGTGCCGGCCCGCAGGCGACTACGCGACGATGTTCTTGTCGCAGCTGCCCTACGTACCGCTGGGCGACCTGCGCAGCGTGGTGTGCTACCCGAACTCGCCGGACGAGGTCTCCGACGACGAATTGCGCGCCGTGCTGGGCAAAGTTGCGCTGACCCCGCTGATCATCCGGCTCGACGAAGAGCAGGATTGGGCCAAGGTGCTCTCCCCCGGCGAACAGCAGCGGGTCGCCTTTGCCCGCATCTTGCTCACCAAGCCCGCGGCGGTATTCCTCGACGAGGCGACCTCCGCTCTCGACGAAGGGCTGGAGTTCGCCTTGTACCAGCTGCTGCGTGCCGAGTTGCCGGAATGCGTGCTGGTCAGCGTCAGTCACCGGCCCGCCGTCGAGCAGCACCACGAACGCGAGCTGCACCTGTTGGGCGGCGGTGACTGGCGGTTGGGTCCGGTGGGCAAGGAGCCTGCGCAGGTCTAGGAAGCTGTGGGCGCGTTTCCCGCGAGGCTGTAAATCTGCAGGCCTCTACTCGCACTTTCTCTGCAGAATTACAGT
>NZ_JBYCLE010000324.1:0-1411 GCF_057473765.1 Mycobacterium sp. TH-M106
CGCTCGGTGCGCAAGATGATCGCGACCTCGCTGACGATCCGGTCCCGCGGCACCACCACGTGCACCCCCTTGGACGCACGCACGTGAAACCGGCCGCGCTGCTTGGACAGTGCCTGTATTTCGTCGGTCCACACCCCAGTCGCATTGACCACCACGTGACCGCGGACTTCGGTGATGCTGCCGTCCTCGGAGTCGCGCACCTGCACACCGGTCACCCGGTCGCCCTCCCGCAGCAGCGCCACCACCTGGGTGGAGGATCGCACCACGGCGCCGTAGTGCGCCGCGGTGCGCGCCACCGTCACGGTGTGCCGGGCATCGTCGACGACGGTGTCGTAATAGCGGATGCCGCCGATCAACGAGCTGCGCTTCAGGCCGGGAGAAAGCCGCAGTGCACCGGCGCGGGTCAAATGTCTTTGCGCTGGAACAGATTTCGCCCCGCCCATCTGGTCGTAGAGAAATATGCCGGCGGCCACATAGGGACGTTCCCACCACCGCCGTGTCAGCGGGTACAAAAACGCCAGCGGCTTGACCAGGTGCGGCGCCAACGTGGTCAGCGACAGCTCACGCTCGTGCAGCGCCTCGCGGACCAGCCCGAACTCCAGTTGCTCAAGGTAGCGCAGCCCGCCGTGGAACATCTTCGACGAGCGGCTGGAGGTGCCGGCTGCGAAATCGCGGGCCTCGACCAGCGCCACCCGCAGCCCGCGAGTGGCGGCGTCCAGCGCGCACCCGGCGCCCACCACCCCGCCGCCGACGACCACCACGTCGAACTGCTCGGCGCCGAGCCGCTCCCAGGCCGACGCGCGTTGGGCAGGCCCCAGCGGGATCGGGTCGCTCACGGGCGGCGCTCCTGTCGGTTACTCGTCGCTGACGACACTGCCTGTCCCAGGCTACGTGGCGGTCAGTCCAGGCCTTAGTCCAAGTCGTCGTGGGCCATCAACCGCCGACCGGCCTCGGTGAGCGAACCCGACAGCGACGGGTAGACGGCGAGGGTCTGCGCGAGGTCGGCGACGGTGATGGTGTTCTGCACCGCCAGGGCGATCGGCAGGATCAACTCGGAGGCGATCGGCGCCACCACCACACCACCGATCACCGTCCCGGTGGCCGGTCGGCAGAACAGCTTGAGAAAGCCGTGCCGCATCCCCGACATCTTGGCCCGCGCATTAGTCTGCAACGGCAACATGACGGTGCGGGCCGGCACCGTTCCGTCGTCGATCGCCTGCTGCGGCACTCCGACCGCGGCGATCTCGGGCCGGGTGAAGACGGCCGCCGCCACGGTCCGCAGCCGGATCGGGCTCACCGCCTCTCCCAGCGCGTGATACATCGCGATCCGGCCCTGCATCGCGGCGACCGACGCCAGCGGCAGCAGGCCGGTGCAGTCACCGGCGGCGTAGATCCCGGGCACCGACGTTCG
>NZ_JBYCLE010000325.1:0-2399 GCF_057473765.1 Mycobacterium sp. TH-M106
GTCGCGTTCCTTGGATATCACAACGTCATGGGCCTCACCACATTCGCGGTCAACATCATGGTGATGCTGGCGATCGCGGCGGGCACCGATTACGGGATATTCCTCATCGGACGCTACCGCGAAGCGCGCATGGCCGGCGAGGACGCAATCACCGCCTATTACACGACCGTTCGCAGTGTCACCCCGGTCGTCCTGGGTTCGGGGCTGACCATTGCCGGAGCGTCGGCGGTGCTCTACGTGACCCGCCTGCCGTACTTTCACACCATGGCCATTCCGGTGGCCACCGGAATGATCGTCGTGGTATCGGCCGCGCTGACCCTTGGCCCGGCCGTTGTCGTGGTGGCCAGCCGTTTCGGGTTGCTGGTGCCCAAAAACGCCAAGCCCAGCAGGTTCTGGCGAGCAGCCGGCATCGCCGTCGTACGCTGGCCCGCACCGATCATGGTCGCCGCCGGAGCGGTCATTCTGGTCGGCCTGGTTGCCCTCCCGGGTTTCCGACCCGGCTACGACGACCGGAAGTACCTACCGCAGGACACGCCGGTCAACGTCGGCTACGCCGCCGCGGAACGACATTTCTCGGCCGCCAGGATGGCGCCCGACATGACCATGGTCGAATCCGACCATGATATGCGTAATCCGGCGGACATGCTGGTTTTAGATAGAGTCGCGAAAAACATCATGCGGGTCGTCGGCATCGCGATGATCCAGGACATCACCCGGCCATTAGGTATTCCACTCCAGCACAGCTCGATACCCTTTCAGCTGAGTGTGGCAAACCAGTTGATCATCCAGAACATGCAATCCCTGAAAAACCGGGTGGCCGACATAGATACGATATCGCAGCAGCTGGACCGGGACATCAACCTGCTGAACACGATGTATGCCCGCCTGACGGAGGTCGTCCATACCACCGAAGACCTCGCCGCCGTAACCAGAGAGACCGTTGTCGTCTCCGATACGCTCCGGGACCACATTGCCGACAGCCTCGACTTCTTCAGACCATTCGAAACCTACTTCCACTGGGAAGCGCACTGCTTCGATATTCCCATCTGCTGGGCGCTCAGGTCGACATTTGAGTCTGCGGAGACAACGGACAAGCTCACCGAACAACTGTATTTTCTTTCGCACAACACCGACCGTCTGGCTGAGCTGATGCCGCAAGTGGTCGAGTTGCTACCGGCAGTGGTCGACACCATGACCATCATGCGGGGCCTGGTGGTGACGGTGCATAGTACGTTCTCCGCGTTCGTCGACCAGTTGGAGGACCTGAGCGACACCCAGATCATGATGGGTCAGAGTTTCGACGACTCCAAGAACGACGACTTCTTCTATCTGCCTCCGGAGGCGTTCGACAACAAAGACTTCCAGACCGGCCTGCGGCTGTTCATGTCGCCGGACGGCAAATCCGCTCGGTTCTTCGTCACCCACCAGACCTACCCGGCCACCCCGAAGGGAATCGCTCGGATCGAACCGGAGCGCACCGCGGCGCAGGAGGCGCTGAAGCAGTCGTCGCTGGCCGATGCCAAGGTGTACATCGGCGGCATGGCCGCCATGTATCAGGACATGCGCGACGGCGCCAAATACGACTTGATGATCGCGATCGTGGCATCGTTGACCCTGATCTTTCTGATCATGATGATGATCACCCGAAGCCTGGTGGCCGCATTGGTGATCGTCGGCACCGCGTCCAGCTCCATCGCGTCGTCGTTCGGGCTTTCCGTGCTGATCTGGCAGGACATCGTCGGCCAGGACATCTACTGGGTGACGCTGGTGCTGTCGGTGATCGTGTTGTTGGCCGTCGGATCCGACTACAACCTGTTGCTGGTCTCCCGGTTCGAGGAGGAGATTCACGCCGGACTCAAGACCGGATACATCCGGGCGATGGCGGGCAGCGGCGGGGTGGTGACGGCGGCGGGCATGGTGTTCGCGTTCACCATGTTCGTCATGCTCTTCAGTGATCTGCGGGCGATCGGGATGTTCGGAACCACGGTCTGCATCGGACTGTTGCTGGACACGTTTGTGGTCCGGGCGTTTTTCATGCCGTCGATCGCCACTCTGCTGGGCCGGTGGTTCTGGTGGCCGCAGGTGATGCGACCGACCGGCCCCAACGTGGTGCGCGGGATCGCGGCGCACACACCGCATGAGCCCGACACCGACAGGTTCGCGGCGGTGTCGGCACACCAGGTCTCACCTCCCGAGCCTCCCGGGCCTCCCGAGCCCACCGGATGAGGCCTAGTCGCTCTAACGTATAACTTTCGGTTTTGGGTGAACAACATTCGCGCGCAGATTCGTCTCTTGACCATCCGACCTGACTTAGGACATGGCCCGCGGGTTTCCTGACCGGCACCGCTCTGGCCTGGTGTTTCCTTGGCGCGAGGGCACTAATTGGGGCACTAAGCGGG
>NZ_JBYCLE010000326.1:0-3768 GCF_057473765.1 Mycobacterium sp. TH-M106
TGATCGGGTCGACGGTCTCGGTGCCGAAGGTCTCGACGAACAAGCCGACCGGGGCGGCTTTGCCGATGGCGTAGGCGACCTGGACCTCGACCCGTTCCGCCAAGCCGGCGGCGACGATGTTTTTCGCCACCCAGCGCATGGCGTACGCCGCCGAACGGTCCACCTTGGACGGGTCCTTGCCGGAGAACGCGCCGCCGCCGTGGCGAGCCCAGCCACCGTAGGTGTCGACGATGATCTTGCGCCCGGTCAGCCCGGCGTCGCCCATCGGCCCGCCCAGCACGAACTTGCCGGTCGGATTGACCAGCAGCCGCACCTCGGAGGTGTCCAGCGTCTTGTGGCCCAGGTCGTCGAGCACAGTGTTGAGCACCTTTTCCCGGATGTCGGGAGTCAGCGTGTTCTCCAGGTCGATGTCGGCGGCGTGCTGGGTGGAGATGACAACGGTGTCCAGCCGCACCGCGGTGTTGCCCTCGTAGCCGATGGTGACCTGGGTCTTGCCGTCGGGGCGCAGGTAGGGCAGCACACCGCCCTTGCGCACCTCGGTGAGCCGGCGGGCTAGCCGGTGGGCCAGCGCGATCGGCAGCGGCATCAGTTCCGGGGTGTCGGAGATCGCATAGCCGAACATCAGGCCCTGGTCGCCGGCGCCCTGACCGTCCAGCGGGTCCGCTGCGCCCTCGACCCGGGCCTCGTGGGCAGTATCGACGCCCTGGGCGATGTCGGGCGATTGCGCGCCGATGGCGATGTTGACCCCACACGACGCGCCGTCGAAGCCCTTCGCCGAGGAGTCGTAGCCGATCGCTAGGATACGGTTGCGCACCGTATTGGTGATGTCGGCGAACGCCTCTTTGGCGCTGGTGGTCGCCTCCCCGACGACATGCACCTGCCCGGTGGTGACCAGGGTTTCCACCGCAACCCGGGAGCGGGGGTCGTCAGCCAGCAGCGCGTCGAGCACGGAGTCGCTGATCGCGTCACAGATCTTGTCGGGGTGTCCCTCGGTCACCGACTCACTGGTGAACAGCCGACCCTTTTCGCTCACAGTGTCATCCTTGCCATCCTCGATCATCCTTCCCGCACGTCGAAAGTTAGCCCGACAAATCGTATCCCGGGGCGACTAGCTACCCACCGTGACCGTGCAGAAAGGCGACGACGGCGTCCACGATACGGCTGGCCATCAGCGTCTTGGAGCCGTGCTCCAGGGTGGATTCGGTGCCGTCGGAGGCCAGCAACCACCCGTCGTTGCTGTCCACCTCGAACGCCCTGCCGTCGCCGACGGCGTTGACCACCAACAGGTCGCAGCCCTTGCGGCGCAGCTTCGCGCGGGCGTGGAACAGCACGTCGCCGTGCTCGTCGCCGGTCTCGGCAGCGAACCCGACGATCGCGGCCATCCTGGGCAGCAGACCGTCGGCGCGCGCCCGTACCGTAGCGGCCAGCACGTCGTCGTTACGCAACAGCTCGATCGTCGGCGGCCGGTCGGTGCCCTTCTTGATCTTGGCCGGCGCCGCCCGGGCCGGCCGGAAGTCTGCGACGGCAGCCGCCATCACCAGCACATGCGCGTCGGGTGCGTGTTTGGACACCGCGTCGCGCAGCTGCTGGGCCGAGCTGACCTTCACCACGTCGACTCCGGCCGGGTCGACCAGACCGGCGGTGTGCCCGGCAATCAGCGTGACGTCGGCGCCGCGCTGGGCGGCCACCCGCGCCAGGGCGTAGCCCTGTCTGCCCGAGCTGCGGTTACCGATGAAACGCACCGGATCGATCGGCTCACGGGTGCCGCCGGCGGTCACCAGCACTCGGCGGCCGGCCAGGTCGTAGGGCAGCGCGTCGGGCCGCTCCAGCAGCAGCGCCGCGAAGGTGTTGATCTCCTCGGCCTCGGGTAACCGGCCGGCGCCGCTGTCGGTTCCGGTCAACCGCCCGCACGCCGGTTCGAGCACCACCACTCCGCGCTGCCGCAGCGTAGCCACGTTGGCCACCGTGGCCGGATGCAGCCACATCTCGGTGTGCATTGCCGGGGCGAACAACACCGGACAGCGTGCGGTGAGCAATGTCGCGGTCAGCAGGTCGTCGGCGCGCCCGGCGACCGCGCGGGCCAGCAGGTCGGCGGTGGCAGGCGCCACCACCACCAGATCGGCCTGCTGGCCGATCTGAACGTGCGGCACGGCTGGAACGTCATCAAAAACTCCGGTGTGCACCGGCTGTCCGGACAGTGCCTCGAAGGTGGCCGCGCCGACGAACCGCAACGCGGATTGGGTGGGGATGACCCGGACCTGATGGCCGGCCTCAACCAGCTGGCGGACTACGGTGCACGCCTTGTAGGCGGCAATGCCTCCCGAAACGCCGACGACGATGCGCTTGGGGTCCACCGGCGCGGCTCCTGCTACTCGCCTTCGGTGTGTTCCAGCAGGTCCGCGTAGATCTCGCGCATCGCGATCGACAGCGGCTTTTCCTGTAACCCGGGCTCGACCAGCGGGCCGACGTATTCGAGGATGCCCTCACCGAGCTGGTTGTAGTAGTCGTTGATCTGCCGGGCCCGCTTCGCCGCGATCATCACCAGCGCGTACTTGCTTGACGCGCGCTCCAGCAACTCGTCGATGGGCGGGTTGGTGATGCCCAGCGGTGTGTCGTAGCCACCGTAGGAGGCCGGGTCGTGCGAATCGGGGACGACGGCCAAGGACGCGTCGGCTGGCGGGGCGCTCACGTGAGATTTTCTCCTGGCGGTACGGGCTGGGCTAGGACTGGGATCGTGTCAGCAAGGATACCAATTCCGCGCAGACGGTCTCCAACCGGTCGTTGACCACGACCACGTCGAACTCATCCTGAGCTGCCAGTTCGGCACGGGCGGTGGCCAGCCGTCGGCGCATCGCCTCGGGCGACTCGGTGCCCCGTTGCCGGAGCCTGGCCTGCAGTGCCTGCCAGTCCGGCGGGGCCAGGAACACCGTGGTGGCCTCCGGCATTTCCGCCTTGACGGCCCGGGCTCCGGCTAGGTCCACCTCGATAAGAACGGGGTGCCCGGATCGGGTGGCGTCGCGCACCGGCGCGGCCAAGGTGCCCGATCGGTGCAGGCCGCCGTGGATATCGGCCCACTCCAGCAGTTCGCCCGCGTCGATCAGCCGCTGAAACTCCTCCGGCGTCACGAAGTGGTAGTCCACACCGGCCACCTCCCCGGGTCGCGGCGCCCGAGTGGTCGCCGACACGCTGAAATGGAGGTCGGGCATCCGTTCGCGCAGGCACCGGACCACCGTCGACTTGCCGACCGCAGACGGGCCGGACAGGACGACTACCCGCCCTTCCGGCCGTTCGGCCTGCATGCCGCCAGGCTAGGAGAACTTCTCCAGCAGTGCCTTGCGCTGACGCTCGCCCAGGCCCCGAAGCCGGCGGGTGGGCGCGATCTCGAGTTCGGTCATGATCTCTTGCGCCTTGACCTTGCCCACCTTCGGCAACGCCTCCAACAGCGCAGATACCTTCATCTTGCCCAAGATCTCGTTGGTTTCGGCGTCCTTGAGGACCTGCTTGAGGTTGGTGCCGCCGCGCTTGAGCCGGTCCTTGAGCTCGGCCCGGATTCGGCGGGCGGCAGCCGCCTTCTCCAACGCGGCCGCACGCTGCTCGTCGGTCAACTGGGGAAGAGCCACGATTCCTCCGTCTCGTCATCATCGACACACGTCGATGTTTGGTTGTCTCGGCCGGGTGCTCCAGCCAGCGACGACGACCGTACCCACGCCGTCTGACGAAATCTAACCCCACCCCCGGGTTCTTGCCACAAAGGCCCAGCATACGGTC
>NZ_JBYCLE010000327.1:0-5817 GCF_057473765.1 Mycobacterium sp. TH-M106
GCGGGCAGTCGGTGAACACCACCGACTCCGCGGTTCGGCTCACCCACCTGCCCACCGGTATCGTCGTCACCTGTCAGAACGAGAAGTCGCAGCTGCAAAACAAAGTGGCAGCCATGCGGGTGCTTCAGGCAAAGCTGTTGGAGCGCAAGCGGTTAGAGGAACGCGCAGAGCTCGACGCGTTGAAAGGCGACGGCGGCGCGTCGTGGGGCAACCAGATGCGCTCCTATGTGCTGCACCCGTATCAGATGGTCAAGGATCTGCGGACCGAGTACGAGGTCGGCAACCCGGTCGCGGTGCTCGACGGTGACATCGACGGTTTCCTGGAAGCGGGGATCCGGTGGCGGAACAGACCAGATGACGACTGATACCACCGTGGTAGCAACCGACCTCGGGTGGCATGGCCTGTGGCGCGGTGAGTTCAGCCGATGGTTACTCACCAGCGGCCTGCACGTCGTGCTGGTGCTCATCGGGGCGGTGCTGGCGGCCCGGTTCGTCAATTGGGCGGTGGACAAGCTCACTGGGCGCCTCGACATCGGCTTAGCCGACAGTGACGCGCTGGTGCGCTCGGAGGCCACCAAGCACCGGCAGGCGGTGGCGGCGGTGATCTCATGGGTGTCGATCGTCATGATCGCGATCGCGGCTGTCATGCAGATCGCTGACATCCTGAGGTTCTCGATACGCGGGCTGGTCGCTCCGGCCGCCGTGGTGGGCGCGGCGCTGGGGTTCGGCGCTCAACGTGTGGTGCAGGACTTGCTGGCCGGGTTCTTCATCATCGCCGAAAAGCAATACGGATTCGGCGATTTGGTCGAATTGACAACGACATCGGGCCCCGTCTCCAGCGGCATCGTGGAGAACGTCACCTTGCGGGTGACTCAGCTGCGTTCCGCGGAAGGTGAGGTTTTCACCGTGCCCAACGGGCAGATCGTCAAGACGGCCAACCAATCCAAGGACTGGGCGCGCGCGGTCATCGATATTCCGGTGTCCACTACCGCGGACCTGAATCTGGTCAATGACGTGTTGCGCCAAGAGTGCGAGCACGCCCGCGAGGACGCCGGGCTGGGCGAGTTGCTGCTCGACGCGCCCACCGTCATGGGGGTGGAACGCATCGAAGTCGACACCGTGATCTTGCGGTTGGTGGCCCGCACATTGCCCGGCCGGCAATTCGAGGTGGGCCGACATTTACGCAGGCTGGTGGTTAGGGCACTGGCCCGTTCCGGTGTCGCCGCCGGCGAGGCGTCGCCGACCATCGACGCGACCACCAGCACCGCGCAGCAAGAATCGCAGGGCCAGGCCCAGTGAGGTTCTCCCTGGACACGCTGAAAACGGTTGGTCGCAGAAGGGAGCGCGGCCAGCGCGGGTCTATGTTCGGCGGCCACGTCCGCACGTCCACCGTCGTGCTGGTCGTGGCTTTCATGGGACTGTGGTGGGTCTACGAAGACTTCCAGCACTCCGGCCAGTCGTCCCCGACTCCGACCCCGGCACCCCAAATGGTGCCGCCGGGATTCATCCCAGATCCGGACTACACATGGGTGCCGCGTAGCAGGCTGCAGGAGCCGCCGCCGACGCGGACGTGGGCGCCCACCACGACCACCACGACCACCACGACCATGGCGCCCACCACGACCACCACGACCACGGCGCCTACCACGGCGCCGCCGTCTGCACCCGGCAACTGATTCCGTGTGCCGGCTTCTCCCCAGATCTGGGCACGGCCGCCTCGCCGGCGGGCGAGTGTCCGGGCCGGTCGAAACGCCCAGTTAGACTTGCCACCCGTGATGATCACGTTCGATCATGTCAGCAAGCAGTACAAATCGTCGGCCCGTCCGGCACTGGACAACATCAACGTCAAGATCGACAAGGGCGAGTTCGTCTTCCTGATCGGTCCGTCCGGTTCGGGCAAGTCCACCTTCATCAGGCTGCTGCTGGCCGAGGAGTCACCGACCGCAGGTGACATTGGGTTGTCGAAGTTCCACGTCAACAAGCTGTCCGGGCGCCACGTGCCGAAGCTGCGTCAGGTCATCGGTTGCGTGTTCCAGGATTTCCGGCTGCTGCAACAGAAAACGGTGTTCGCCAACGTCGCGTTCGCGCTGGAGGTCATCGGCAAGCGGTCCGAGATGATTAACCGGGTGGTTCCCGACGTGCTGGAGATGGTCGGCCTGTCCGGCAAGGCCAACAGGATGCCCGCCGAGTTGTCCGGCGGCGAGCAGCAGCGGGTGGCCATCGCCCGTGCCTTCGTCAACCGGCCGCTGGTGCTGCTGGCCGACGAGCCCACCGGCAACCTCGACCCCGACACCAGCGAGGACATCATGGATCTGCTGGAGCGGATCAACCGCACCGGAACGACGGTGCTGATGGCCACTCACGACCATCACATCGTCGACTCGATGCGACAACGGGTGGTGCAGCTGTCGCTGGGCCGGTTGGTGCGCGACGAGCAGCGCGGTGTCTACGGAATGGACCGTTAAGTGCGCTTCGGCTTTCTGCTCAACGAGGTTCTCACCGGCCTGCGTCGCAACGTCACCATGACGGTCGCGATGATCCTCACGACCGCGATCTCCATCGGCTTGTTCGGCGGCGGGCTGCTGGTGGTGCGGCTGGCCGACCATTCCCGCGAAATCTACCTCGACCGGGTCGAGACGCAGGTGTTTTTAGACGACGACCTCTCGGCCAACGACCCGGCCTGCGAGGCCGCGCAGTGCCGGGCGCTGCGGGAACTCATCGAGGCCCGCAACGATGTCAACTCGGTGCGCTTCCTCGACCGCGACGACGCCTACGCCGACGCGATCCGAAAGTTTCCGCAGTTCAAGGACGTTGCGGCCAAGGACTCGTTTCCCGCGTCGTTCGTTGTCAAGCTGGATAACCCCGAGCAGCACAAGGACTTCGACGATGCCGTGAGGGGTCAGCCCGGTGTGCGCAGTGTGCTCAACCAGAAGGAGCTGATCGACCGGCTGTTCGCGGTGCTGAACGGGTTGAGCAACGCCGCGTTCGCCGTCTCGCTGGTCCAGGCTGTGGGCGCAATCCTGTTGATCGCCAACATGGTTCAGGTCGCGGCATACACTCGGCGCACAGAAGTCAGCATTATGCGTCTAGTGGGAGCCAGCCGTTGGTATACCCAGCTGCCCTTCTTGCTGGAAGCGATGCTGGCCGCGACCGTGGGTGTCGTCATCGCGGTCGCCGGGTTGATCCTGGTGCGGGCGATGTTCCTGGAAAAGGCGCTCGACCAGTTCTACCGGGCTAATCTGATCGCCAGGGTCGACTACGCCGACGTCCTCTACATCACCCCGGTCCTGTGGATAGTGGGCGTGGCGATGGCCGGGGTGACGGCGTATGCCACCCTGCGGCTCTACGTCCGGCGATAGCGGTGGCCAAGAAGGCCAAAGCGGCCGCCGGCGGGAGCACTGGCAAGCAGGGTAAGCAGATTGTGGTCACCAACCGCAAAGCCCGGCACAACTATTCGATCCTGGAGGTGTTCGAGGCGGGGGTGGCCCTGGTCGGTACCGAGGTCAAGAGTCTGCGGGCCGGCCAGGCGTCGCTGGCCGACGCGTTCGCCACCATCGACGACGGTGAGGTGTGGTTGCGCAATATGCACATCGCGGAGTATCACCACGGCACTTGGACCAACCATGCGACGCGGCGCAACCGCAAGCTGCTGCTGCACCGCCGCCAGATCGACACCCTGGTCGGCAAGGTGCGCGACGGCAACCTCACCCTGGTGCCGCTGTCGGTGTATTTCACCGCGGGCAGGGTCAAAGTGGAGCTGGCGCTGGCCCGCGGCAAGCAGGCCCGCGACAAGCGTCAGGACTTGGCCCGCCGGGACGCACAGCGGGAGATGACCCGAGCGCTGGGCCGGCGTGCCAAGGGCATGACCTGACCGGCATTGTCTTCGCGTTGTTGTCCGCGGTCGGCTTCGGGATGAGCGACTTCGCGGGTGGCATCGCCGCACGCCGGGTGCCCGCGCTGCGGGTGGTGCTGCTCTCCTACCCCGCGACGCTGGTGGCACTGGGCGGGCTGGCCGCCGCGGTGGGCGGACCGATCCATCCGGGCGCGATCGGTTGGGGTGCGGCGTGCGGAGTGGCGTTGGGCCTGGGCGGGTGGTGGTTCTACGCGGCCCTAGGTTCCGGCCCCATCTCGGTGGTCTCGCCGCTGACCGCGGTGTTGACGGCCGGCGTCCCGGTGCTGGTCGGCCTGGCCGAGGGGGAGCGGCCCGGCCCGGTGGCCGCGGCCGGCATCGTGGTGGCGCTGGTGGCGGTCGTCCTGGTGAGCCGGGAAGCCACCGACGAGGACGTCAAGCCGCACCGGTTCACACCGAAGGTCGCCTGGCTGACGATCGGCGCCGGAGTGGCGTTCGGGCTGAACTTCGTCTTCATTGCGCTTGTGCCGGCGGAGTCCGGACTCTGGCCGCTGTTGTTCGCGCGGCTGGCGGCCGTGGGGCTGGTGATCACCGTTGCGGCGGCGGCGCGCGATCTGCGGCTTCCGTCGGGGAACGCGGTGAAGCTGGCGTTGGCCGCAGCGTTGTTGGACGTCGGCGCCAACGTGGCCATGCTGCTGGCGCTGCGGATTTCCCCGCTGTCGCTGGCCAGCGTGCTGATCTCACTGTTCCCAGCGGTGACAGTGGTGCTGGCTATCCTGGTGCTGCGCGAGCGGACGCACCGCTGGCAAATTGTGGGCATGGTGGCGGCGCTGCTCGCGGTCGCGATGATCACCACCGGGTAACTGTGTGCGGCGGGTATGGTCGCGGCGCGCTGCTCACGTGTGCTGTGGCTCGGCTCGTCGCATGACCGGACGGCCCGAGGCTGCTGGAAATCGGATATCGAGGACATTAGTTTTGAATCATGCCGTACAGACAGGTGGACAGTCGGGAAGCGCGGGCGTGGGCGACCGCCGACGGTCGCAAGCGTCACCGCATGTCCGAGACCGAGCTGCGGGAACGCATTCTCAACACGGCACTCGAGATGCTCACGGAAAGCGGCGGCGTGACCGTGAGCCTCGCGCACCTGAACATGGAAGAACTGATTCGGCTCGCCGAGGTACCACGCAGCTCGGTTTATCGCACGTGGTCCAACAAGGAGGCGTTCTACGTCGACTTGATGGAGCGGATGCTCGTCCCCTCCGACGGGGCGACGTACTTCGGCGAGACCCTGCGGGTTGCCAGGAAGGTGCTTGACGACAACGCAGACCACCTCGACACGCCTGAGGGACGGCGAGGCGTCCTTTGCGAGATGATCCGACAGACAGCTGCCCGAAACTTCGAAGACACCTCCCGCTCGCTGAGGTGGCGCTTGTCCACCGCCCTCGCCGCCGCCCTGCCGACGCTCGGGTCCAGGGACCAACGGCGAATCCTGGCGGCGCTTGTCGATTCAGAGGCCCACTTCGTCGACCGGATGTCCGAGCTCTACCGCGTTGCGCTGCCCGTGCTCGGGATGCGCATGAAAGACGGTTTCGACATCAAGGTCTTGACCGCGACGACGTCGTCGGTCATCGACGGTCTGCTTGCGCGGAGCCTCACCAACCCCGCGATCGTCGACCCGGTAATCATCAAGCCGGCACTTGACGGGCAGCCGGCCGAGTGGCGGCTGGCGGCCGTCGCCGCCATGGCGATCCTCGATGCGATGGTCGAACCCGACCCGGCGTTCCACGCCAGCGGCTAAGCCGTCTTGCGCCGCGGAATATCGTGACCGGCTATCGGTTACAATGGAGTGTTCTGCCGATGGTCGGCAGGGCTCCCAGAAAAACACGAAAGGGGCTGAACGGTTTCGACTTCGCGCGTCGAATCAAGGGAAGCGTGCCGGTGCAGGCAGGAGACCACCGTAAGCGTCG
>NZ_JBYCLE010000328.1:0-1640 GCF_057473765.1 Mycobacterium sp. TH-M106
GTCGGTCTGCCACTGTTTGGCGGTGTAGCCCTTGACGAACGCCTCGTAGAGCGGGCGGCCGATCAGCGAGATCGCCTTCTCCTCGAAGTTGGCGGCCGCACCCGTCGGGATCTCGGCGGCCTGCTCGGCGATCAACGCCCGCGCCTCGTCGGGGCTGAAGTACCGGCCGAAGAACTGCGACACCAGGCCCAGCCCCATCGGGAACTGATACGACTGCCCATTGTGCATGGCGAATACCCGGTGCTGGTAACCGGTGAACTCGGTGAACTGCCGCGCGTAGTCCCAGACCCGCGTGTTGGAGGTGTGGAACAGGTGCGCGCCGTACTTGTGGACCTCGATGCCGGTCTGCGGCTCAGCCTCGGAATAGGCATTGCCGCCGATGTGCGGACGTCGCTCCACAACCAGCACCCGCTTGCCGAGTTGACTGGCCACGCGTTCGGCGATCGTCAGGCCGAAGAACCCGGAACCGACGACGAAAAGGTCAAATGGAGCCGTCATCGGCGCCTAGGGTATCCGACGCCGCTGTATATAACCGGACCGGCAAAGCCGCTACCGTCGGTGGTTTTCTGACGACGGCGTGAATGCCCGGCGGCGATCGAGCGCACCGGGCCCCTCGGCGGCGTCAGCCCGAAGCGAAGGTCGCAATTCGCTCACGATTAGATATCGCCACTCTAGTCACATCAGTAACTCCCGTACCATCGAGGTCGAGGTGCCCGTGCACCTGCGGCTGACCCGCCGCGACTGACCACCGAACACATTGAGGAGACTTCCGTGCCGAACCGACGTCGACGCAGACTCTCGACCACCATGAGTGCAGTCGCCGGCTTAGCGGTCGCGACTCCGTTTGCCCTGTTTGCAGGTGCCGCTATCTCCGAACTGACCGACGGAAACGGCGTGCCGGAACACCACGAGTTCGTGCCGGCTACGTCAATGTTGGACCTGCCCAACGAAGTGATGTCCGCCCTGTCGCAGGGGTTGTCGCAGTTCGGGATCAACTTGCCGCCGATTCCGAGCGGGATCACCGGGTCGGGGACTGGGTCAGGGCTGCCGGCTGTCTCGCCCGGACTGACCAGCCCGGTCGGGGTGACGCCCGGCCTGACCTCACCGGGGCTGACCTCGCCGGGCCTGACCTCACCGGGGCTGACCTCGCCGACCACACCGGGGCTGACCTCGCCGGGGCTGACCTCGCCGGCCACACCGGGGCTGACCTCGCCGGCCACACCGGGGCTGACCTCGCCGGCCACACCGGCTACCCCGGGCCTGACCGACCCCGGGCTGACCACACCGACTACCCCGGGACTCACCGACCCCGGGCTGACCACACCGACTACCCCGGGACTCACCGCGCCGGCCACCGCGGGTCTCACCGACCCCGGGCTGACCACACCCGCGGTGACACCGGGACTGACCAGTCCGGTCGGCATCGATCCGAGTTCCGGCCTCGGCAGCTACGCTCCGGGCGGGGTGCTGCCCGACCCCAGTGAGGTGCCGATCACGGGCCTGGGCGGGACCTACCCGATTCTCGGGGATTCGTCGCTGGGCACCGCGCCATCCGCCGCCGCCAGCTCCGGCAGCGGCGGGATCGTCAGTGACCTGATGAGCGCCGCCAACCAGCTGGGTGCCGGGCAGGCTCTCGACCT
>NZ_JBYCLE010000329.1:0-4945 GCF_057473765.1 Mycobacterium sp. TH-M106
GTCTTCGTCGGCGGTCGAGGTATTCGCGCCACCGCTCGGGCGGGCAGGGCCGACCGCCGTGCGGGTGCTCGGGGATGATGAACCGCGCGATGCGTGCACCAACGCAGCTGTGAACCTGGCCCGCTGGGCCAAACCCATCACGACTCACCTCGATCCCCGGACCCCCAAGCAGCAGGCCGGGCCACCAACGCCCGCCGACGGGCGGCTCTGACCAACACCTGCGTGTTGGTGAAACCAGCCCGGCTGACGCGGGAACTGACGTTCACGCCGCACCAGCGGCCTGAACCGACGACACCCGAGAACGGCGGTGACGAACACTCAGCAGAGTTGTTCGACACGCTTTAAACAACACCCCTGCTGGATCAGGAGCTGTCACCAGCCGCTTTGGCGCGGACACACGATCGAAACGGCAGAGCGATTTGACCTTCCTCGACCAGCTTTAGCCGCTTTTACGACGAAATTCCCTGCGGTTCTCCCTCGGACCGTGCGATCGCGACCGCCTAGCGCCGGCGTCCTTGTGATCGGACCTGCCCAGTGCGTTCGCGTTCTTACGCTCCAGCGCCTCGCGAAACTTACGCTTGGTTTCGTCCTCGGCGGTGGAATCCGACTCGGATCGTGATTCGGCCATGACCGGAGGGTAGCGCGGCGACGATGCGGGCGGGAACCGCCCGGGGAGGAGCCGCGCCATCCAGCGCAGCGCGGCGACGATGCGGGCGGGAACCGCCCGAGGAGGAGCCGTGCCATCCAGCGCAGCGCGGCGACGATGCGGGCGGGAACCGCCCGAGGAGGAGCCGCGCCATCCAGCGCAGCGCGGCGACGATGCGGGCGGGAACCGCCCGAGGAGGAGCCGCGCCATCCAGCGCAGCGCGGTCAGCGCATGCCCGGGGGCATGCCGTACAGGTGCGAGATCGGCAGCGTCAGCACCACCCGCCGATCGGCGACCATGGCGCGGCGGTACTCCCCCCAATCCGGGTGCTCGCCTGAGATGCTGCGATACAAGGCGACCAACGCCTCGACGGCATCGTCGTCGGGCGCGGCAGCCGGTGCCGTCAACTCCGCGGTGCCCTCGGCGACAGCGTAGGCCCACCCGTCATCGGAGCTGACCAGAATCGATGCCCGCGGATCCCGCCTCAGGTTGCGCGTCTTGGCCCTCGGTTCAGTGATCGACACCTGCAGGACAAGGCTGCGCGGGTCGAAGTGGTACAGCACGTTGGACAGCTGGGGACGCCCATCGCGCTTGATCGTGGCCAGTACGCCGATCGAATTCCCGCTGATCACGGCCAGCAGTTTGTCATCGAAAACCTGGCGTCCCATGGGCGAAAGCCTACCGACCGCCCTGAGTCGCCGCGTCGTTACCATCAACGCCTATGACCCGCTACGCCGCGTTCTTGCGCGGTGTCAACGTCGGGGGCGTCAACCTCACGATGGCCGACGTGGCAGCCGCGCTCACTGACGCCGGGTTTGGCAACGTCCGCACCGTGCTGGCCAGCGGCAACGTCATGCTGGATTCGTCGGGCGATGTGGCGGCGGTCCGCACGAGCGCCGAGGCCGCGTTGCGGGAGCGGTTCGGCTACCAAGCGTGGGTGCTGGTCTACGGCATCGACACGGTGCGCGCCATCGTCGAGGCATATCCGTTCGAGCCGGAGGTCGCCGGGCATCACTCCTATGTCACGTTCGTCGCCGATGCCGTGGTCCTGGACGAGCTGGCCACGCTGGCCGACCAAGTCGGCACCGGTGAGAAGATCGCCCGCGGTGACGGCGTCATCTACTGGCAGGTAGCCAAGGGCGAAACCCTGAACAGCACCATCGGCAAGATAACGGGCAAGAAGCGGTATCAGTCCTCGACCACCACGCGCAACCTGCGTACGTTGGGCAAAGTGTTGAGCGGGTAGTGTTTCGGATCGATGAGCCCCGCTAAAGAAAAGGTCAACCTCAGCGGTGTATCGGAGACCGCGCTGCTGACCCTGTATGCGCGGGCGCGCGAAGCTCGCCGCGCCGACGGGATCATCGACGATCCGATGGCGATCTCGCTGGTCGACTCGATCGACTTCAACTTCGCGAAGTTCGGGCCAGTCCGCCAGGACATCGCCTTGCGTGCCTTGGCCTTCGACACTCACACTCGTCGCTACCTGCAGCACCACCCGTCGGCGACCGTGGTGGCGGTGGCCGAGGGCCTGCAGACCAGCTTCTGGCGTCTGGATACAGCCATTCCAGATGCCGAATTTCGTTGGCTCACAGTCGACCTTCCTCCCGTTGTCGATCTTCGCGAGCGGCTGCTGCCGACTCTGGAGCTGAAGCCCCGAGTGTCGGCGTGTGCCCAGTCCGCGCTGGACTACAGCTGGATGGACCGGGTCGAGGCGACCGCCGGGGTGTTCGTGACCGTCGAAGGCCTGTTGATGTACCTGCAGCCGGAGCAGGCGATGGGGCTGATCACCGAGTGCGCTAGCAGGTTTCCGGGCGGCCAGATGCTCTTCGACGTACCGCCTGCGTGGTTTACAATGCTGACCCGTCGCGGCCTGCGGACCTCGCTGCGTTACAAGTCCCCGCCAATGCCGTTCAGCCTATCGGTGGCCGACGCGGCCAACCTGGTCGATACGGTGCCCGGCATTCGCGCTGTCCGCGATCTGCAACTTCCGCCGGGCCGCGGCCTGGTGTTCAACACCGTGCTGTCGACCGCCTACCGGCTGCGCGCCCTCGACCGGCTGCGCCCTTCGCTGACGTTGCTGGAGTTCGGCTGACCGCCGTAAACCCGACGAGTTACGCGACGAGCGGCGGGCCCGGGTGCACGTCCACCCGCAGCAACTCGCTGAACTCCATCCGGCCGGTATCGCTTGAGCACGCTATGTTGGTGCTGTGCGGGTAACGGTGCTCAGCGGCGCGGGGATCTCCGCCGAAAGCGGAGTGCCGACTTTCCGCGACGACAAGAACGGCCTGTGGGCCCGCTTCGACCCCTATGAACTGTCCAGCGTCCAGGGCTGGCAGGAGCACCCCGAACGGGTCTGGGGGTGGTATCTATGGCGGCATTACCTGGTCGGTCAGGTCGAACCGAACGAGGGCCATCGGGCGGTAGCGGCCTTTGAGCAGCACGCCGAGGTGTGCGTCGTGACCCAGAACGTCGACGACCTACATGAGCGTGCCGGCAGTTCGACCGTGCATCACCTGCACGGGAGCCTATTCGAATTCCGTTGCGCGGCCTGCAGTTCGCCCTACACCGATGAGCTGCCGGATATGCCGGAGCCCGCGGTGCATATCGAGCCGCCACAGTGCGCGTGTGGTGGCCTGATCCGCCCGGACATTGTGTGGTTCGGCGAGGAGCTGCCACACGAAGCGTGGCGCGGTGCAGTCGAGGCGACCGAGGCCGCCGACGTGGTGATCGTGGTGGGCACCTCCGGGATCGTCTACCCGGCTGCCGGTCTGCCCGAGTTGGCGCTGGCGCGCGGCGCCACCGTCATCGAGATCAACCCCGAGCCGACGCCGCTTTCCGCTTGTGCGACGGTGACGTTGCGCGACACCGCGTCTCGGGCATTACCCGGGCTGTTGCAGAAACTTCCCGCGCTGTTGACTTAGCCCTTGCGCCGAGCCAGCGCCAACGACGGCGCGGCTGCGCACAGGTCGCGGTCTGTCCACAGAACGCGCCGTGAGCCTCGGCAAAACGTCAACGGCAAGGTCAGGACGGGCGCTGAGCGCGGCCTAGCGCGAACTCCGACACCGGCACCGGCGCCCAGGCCGGAAACTGGTAGCCGTGCCGGGCAGCCTGTGGCTGGAAACCGGCGGCGGCGATCATCTGCTCGGTCTCCCGGTGCGTGTGGCAGTTCCCGAATAACCGCGGCCACACCGTCGCGTCGGCGACGCGCTGCAGCACCCCCTGTGCGCCGTGACTGGCGACATGCTCGAAGAAGCGCAGTTCGCCACCCGGCCGGAGTTGCGAATACAGTTGGCGCAGCACATCTTCGGGTTCGTCGACCGAACACAGCACCAGCGAACACACCACCGCGTCGAACGGCTCGCCGACATCCAGCGCCTCTACGGTGCTCGCCACCACGCTGACCGGCACCGGAGCCGAAGACGCCGCGCCGCAAGCGACCTCACGCAGTCGCGGCTCCGGTTCCACCGCCACCACCTCGGTCACGGTGTCGGGGTAGAGCGCGAAGTTGGTTCCGACACCGGCGCCGACTTCAAGCACCCGCCCGGACAGCCCGTCGAGGTTCTCCCGCCGCCGGTCGCGCAGCCACTCGGTTTCGTGGCTCGACATGAATTTCCAGATCCGGGCGAAAAACGGGTTGTCGACGGTCGTTGTGTTGTTCAACGCCTACCTCCAGTCGTCCATCAGTCGTCCATCCATGCTGACGAGTCCAAACATATCCGCTATCCACAAGGTACTGGTCATGAAGGCCGTAGCAGATCCCGGCGCATCGGCGCCCGGACGGAGCCCTACCCGGCAGTAGGATTGCCACCGTTTTCCGAAGGTTGGCTCAAAGATCCCTTAATGGTGACCAATATGCTCAGTGCCATGTGGATCGACGACTCGAGCGCCGACGTCATCAAAGTTGACTTCGAAGCCCTCTACCACGGTGACCTCTTGGTAGAAGGTGACACCTCGGAGCAGCTTGAGGACGGGCAGGCGCTGGCCACCGCTAGCTGATCGCCGGCTGGATACGGCGCGGATCGCCACCGTTGCGGCGGCCGCATCTCTGGGGTTTCTCGACACAGTTTCGCTTCGATTCTTTGGCTACTTCCACGAGGAATCGTTGACTAACTGTACGATAGATCGTCGACTAGCCGATCGAGGAATTGTCAGTTTGCCGCTACGGCGGAAGGCCGGAATCGGGGAAGATCCTCAGCGCCGTTCCTACCTGGGGGCCATCCGGATGGCGCCGTCGAGGCGGATCACCTCGCCGTTGAGCATCGGGTTGACGATGATGTGCTCGGCCAGGGCGGCGTACTC
>NZ_JBYCLE010000330.1:0-1315 GCF_057473765.1 Mycobacterium sp. TH-M106
AATTGTCCAAAATCAAATGGATCTGCAATCCCTGGGGGACTTCGCGGTCGATGGCGTTCAAGAACTTCAGGAACTCAGTGTGACGGTGCCGCGGCAAGCACTGGCCGATCACCGCGCCGGTCAACACGTCCAGCGCCGCGAACAGCGTGGTGGTCCCGTTGCGCTTGTAGTCATGGGTCATCGTGCCCGCTCGGCCGGCCACCATCGGCAACGAGGCCTGTGTGCGGTCCAGGGCTTGGATCTGGGATTTCTCGTCCATGCACATCACGATCGCCTTCTCCGGCGGGTTGAGGTAGAGGCCGACCACGTCGATGAGTTTCTCCTCGAACTTCGCATCGTTGGACACCTTGAACGTGTCGATCAGGTGGGGCTTGAGCCCTAGATCCGACCAAATACGTTGCACCGTTGCAGAACTGACTCCCACCCGCTTGGCCATCGTGCGACACGACCAGTGCGTGGCTCCAACCGGGGTCGTCGTCGTGGTCAATCGGACGATCTCGGCAATGGTCGCCTCGCTGATCGAGGGCTTGCGGCCCCGGCCCTTGCGGATCTTCTCCAACCCGGCCAACCCGTCCTGCCCGAATCGCTTGCGCCACGACCGCACCGTCACCGCCGTCACCCCCACCTCCTCGGCGATCACCATGTTGGCCACCCCATCGCCAGCGCCCAACAACGCCCTGGCCTGAAGCACCTGACGATGCGGTGCCGACTGCGCCCGCGCCAGCCTCTCCAACGTTTCCCGCTCACCGGCCGACAACGGCAACGGCACTGCTGGTGCACTCGCCCCACCAGAACACCGAACAACCACCTATTTATTTGTGAGCCATACCATTAGCATCCCTAGCACCGAACTCCTGGCACAAAAACCGCAGGTCACAGCCATGCGCTCTTAAGTGCGCCTCCGGATTTCACAGCCCCGAAGCGTTGATCGGCATGGCCATCCTCACTCGCGGCAACCTACGTCCGGCGCTACCCGGTCCAGCAGCATGAACCGCACCCGGGGAACCGTCAGTAGATCCAAGCACGAAGGCACACGTCAGTGAGTTCGGAGCGCGTGATTTTTTGCGACTGAACCCATTTTACGCAAACTGCGCGAATAAACGCCAACCAGCCCTCGACGACAATTTCGGTGATATCGCGGTTGCGACCTTCCGCGACAAGTTGCTGGATCATGCATTTGCCAACGATATTCAGTTCGTCGCTGATTATCGCCTGAATCTCCGGGTCATCGGCTAATGCGCCGCGATTGATAGCGATTGCCTCGAACGGGTGGTCGGCGAAGTATTGAATATAGGATTCAACGCCGGCGGCGAGC
>NZ_JBYCLE010000331.1:0-1330 GCF_057473765.1 Mycobacterium sp. TH-M106
TCGGGCAGGTCGTCCTCGTAGTAGATGGCCTCGACCGGGCAGACCGGCTCGCAGGCTCCACAGTCCACACACTCGTCGGGGTGGATGTAGAGAGCACGGCCGCCCTCGTAGATGCAGTCGACCGGGCACTCCTCCACGCAGGACCGGTCCATGACGTCAACACAGGGTTTCCCGATCACGTAAGTCATGGCTAGAGTTTACACAAGCTGATTTGTAAAAACTAGAAAGGCAAGGAGATCCGATGCCCGACACCGAACTCGACGTCCGGGGCCTGCGTAAACCGGAGAAACACCCGACAATCTTTGCCGCCTATGCAGACCTGGCGGTCGGGGAATCGTTCGTTCTGGTCAACAACCACAACCCCAAGCATCTGCACGACGAGTTCGAGGCCGACCACCCGGGCAGCTACGGCTGGGAATACCTCGAGAAGGGCCCGGCGTGGCGAATCCGGATCAGCAAGCTCGCCAGCACTCCGCTGCCCCGGATCCTCACCAACACCGCCGACATCGCAGGCGGTGACGCACAGTCCGACCTGGCCGGGGTGGTGTGGAGGCTGGAGGTGCACAGCCGGGATCTGGACTCCAATGTGATCTCGCTGCCCCCGGGCGGCGGCATCGACATGCACACCGGCGCCGAGGTGGATGTTCTGGTGCATGTGCTGGCTGGCGGCGGCCGGCTCAACACCGAACTGGGCACGGTCGAGCTGGTCCCCGGTGAGCTGTTGTGGATGCCACGACGCTCACGCCGGCAATTCAGCGCCGGACCGGAAGGCTTGCGCTACTTGACCGTGCACCAAAAGCGTGAGGTCCTGGGACTGACCCCGACCGTGCGGCAGGCCGGCTGACTGACCCGCAGATGTGTCCGGCACCGGGCGTGCGGTTTCATACGCGACGCGCCGTATCGTCGAAGCGGCAAGCGTGCAGGTTCGCGATACGAGGAGCGACGAAATGACCCATGACAACCCCGACAACTACCGCGACTTCCCCGGCCTGCGCCTGAAGTCCGGCGGCAACGGGGTACTGGAGATGGTGCTGGACGGACCCGGGCTCAATTCGGTGGGGCCGCAGATGCACCGCGATCTGGCCGATGTGTGGCCGGCGATCGACCGCGATGACGCAGTGCGGGCCGTCCTGGTTCGCGGTGAGGGCAAAGCGTTTTCGGCCGGCGGCAGCTTCGAGTTGATCGAGCAGACGATGGGCGAATACGCCGGTCGGGTGCGCATCATGCGTGAAGCCCGCGACCTGGTGCTCAATATCGTGAACTTTTCCAAACCGGTGATCTCGGCGATCCGCGGACCCGCGGTGGGCGCGGGCCTGGTGGTGGCGCTGCT
>NZ_JBYCLE010000332.1:0-8530 GCF_057473765.1 Mycobacterium sp. TH-M106
ACGGCGGCGCGGGCGGCACCGCCACCGACGGTACTAAGGGCGACGACGGGGCCGGCGGGGTCGGCGGCCAGGGCGGCCAAGGTGGTGACGCCGGCAACGGCGGCACCGGTGGCAACGGCGCCAACGGCGGCACCGGCGCCGCCGCCGGGGCGGGCGGCAACGGCGGCGACGGCGGCGACCGTGGCACGCCCGGCGCCGGCGGGGCCGGCGGTATGAGCGGTGATGGCAGCACCCAGGCCACCCACGGCGGCGTCGGCGGTCAGGGCAGCGGCGGCAACGGCGGCAACGGCGGCAACGGCGCCAACGGAGAGGTGGTCGCTGGCAACGTCGTGCAAGCCGGCGGCGCCGGCGGCAACGGCGGCGACGCCGGGACGGAAGGCAACGGCGGGGTCGGCGGCGACGGCGGCGCCGGCGCCGCCGGCGTTGACGGCGAGAACCCGGCGTCGTCACCGGCACCGGTGGGCCGGGACGCCACCATCCCCGGGCAGGACGGCGGCGTCGGGAGCACCGGGGCCGGCGCCAACGGCGGCAACGGCGGCAACGGCGCTTCCGGTGTGGCTGGCTTGGCGGGGGGCAACGGCGGCAACGGCGGCGCCGGTGGCAGCGGCGGGACGGTGTCCGGCGACGGCGGCGCCGGCGGCACCGGCGGCGCCGGCGGCCAGGGCGGCACCGGGGCGCCGGGCGGCAACGGCGGCGCCGGCGGCGCCGGCCAGAACGCCTACATCGGCAGTCCCGCCACCGACGGCGGCAACGGCGGCGACGGCGCCACAGGTGGCGCCGGCGGCGACGGCGGCAACGCCGGGCACGGCGGGGCCGGCGGCGCCGCTCCCGGCAACGGCACCGCGGGCGAGGCCGGCGCTAACGGTTCGACCGGCGACGGCGGCGCCGGCGGCGCCGGCGGAAAGGGCGGGGCCGCCGGGTCCGGCGGGAGCGGGACGCTGTTGTCGCCGCCCGGCAAGGACGGTTCACCCGGTGAAGCCGGCGCCACCGGCACGCCCGGTGCCAACGGTGTGGTAGCCGACTGACCGGTGGTTCACGCGGTGGTGTCCGGGGAGGCCATCTCAGATACACCCGGCGGCGGCTCGCGCAGTCGTGGAATGTCTTCGGGTGAGCGCGGCCAGACCGAAAGCGCTATCCGGTAACCCCATTGCGCTACATAAGGTTCGCCGATGAATACAGCGCCCATCCGCTGGTCGAACCGGCGCCCTGGGGCATCGTCGTTAAGCTCACTATCTCCGATGATGCGTCGGCACTGCGGTTCGGCGCTGAACATGGTCGCAACGATGTGGCGGAAGACCAACTCCCCGATCCCTTTCCGGATGTTCGCGGGATCGGCGATGGCGCCGTGCACGCCGACGTCGTAGGGATCGGCTTCGTAGACGGTGCCGACCACGTCTTGCGCCACACGGAACAACTCGACATATCCAATGTCTTGGCCTGCCAAGCTGACGACATACGGGCGGGAGTACCAGCCTGCGAGCTGGTTGCTCAAGTGCTCACGCCACCACGTCACGCTGTTGTCGCGGCTCCAGAGGCCGGCCAGATGGGGGCGGTTCATCCACTCGGTGATCATTTCGGCGTCCGCGTGCGGGCGGGCGAAGCGCATGCCGTACGGTTCGGGAAGCACCGGCAGCGGCAGCGGCGGCGGGACGACACGGATCTGGTAGGGGTTAGCCGCCACTTCCCGCTCGTTTCGGGCAGTCATATCCGAAGTGAACCCCTTACCGCGCTACCGGTCAACCGTTGTCACTGCAGCACATCGGCACACAGATCACCGCACCTCCTAAAGCAACGAAGACGTCTACCCGCGCAGCTTCGATGAGTCGAAGCGGAAGATTGACGCTTTCGTACAGGCATAGATAGAGTTGTAATCACTTCTCTGACAACAGTTGTGCGATAACGAGGAATTCGGTGGACAGTCTGCGCGCGCCCGCTGAGGAGGTCGATTCGGTCACCGAACCGACGACCTGGATCGGCGACGTCCGGTTGTTTCATGATGCTGCAGGGCTGGACGGAAGGCCCTGCATGATGCACCTGGAGGACCCACCGAACACGACGCGGCCCGCGCATTGGCACCGGAGTGACGTTGTTTACTTTTACGTGCGCGGTACGCAACACATCGACGGCGAGGGAACGTACCAAGCAGGGGATGTCCGTTGGGCTCGGGCGGGCCGTGTCTACGGTCGGCGGACCACAGGGCCGGAGGGAAGTGCTTGGTGGGCGGTGTCGGACCGTGACCCGGCGCCAGTGGACGTGGCGCCGCCGGGCACGCCGGCGCGGTTGCCTAGGTTCGATGCACCGTATGACTGGGCGACGATTGACGCGGCGGTGCAGGACGAAGGTGCTGCCGTCGTCGAGGGCCTTGTAGATCACACGCTGCGCGAGGCTTTTTTGGCCGGGATTGACAAGTGGATCGCCCAGCATCCCGATGCCGGCGCACCACACACCGGATTCGACCGATACGACAGGTTTTGGGGCTTGAAAACCCGGCGCCTGCACGGCTTGGTCGCCAAGACGGACGCCGCTGTCCCCCTCGTGGCGCACCGCCACATCCTCGGATGGGCCCGCCGGATGCTCGCGCCGGTCGGTCAGCAGATCCTGCTTAACGCCGGTGAGCTGATCGATATCGGCCCCGGAGAGTCCGCCCAAACCCTGCACCGCGACAATGACAGCTGGCTGGCGCTGCCGCGGTCCGAGCACAGCGTGCTCGTGCTCGCGATGGTGGCGCTGACTGAGTTCACCGAGGCGACGGGTGCCACCAACGTTGCACCAGGTTCTCATCTCTGGGCGCGCGGCCGCCGCCCTGAGCCACAGGAGATCGCCGTAGCCACGATGGAGCCCGGTGATGTGCTGCTCTTCCGCGGTGACATCCTCCACAGCGGCGGCGCCAACCTTACGACCGGCACCACGCGGCGCGGACTTTCCCTGAGCTACGTAACGAGCTGGCTGCGGCCCTTGGAGGCTTCTCTGCTCAACGTTCCACCCCATCTCGCCAGGACGCTCCCGACGGAGGTCGCGGACCTGTTGGGCTATGCCGCGATTGACCGTACCGACAATAGCGAGCTTGTCGGTCTCTACGAGCTCGGCTCACCGCGACTTGCGTTGACGCATCCGAATACCAACGCCGCGCCGTCATCCACTGCCACATCCTGATCATCATCGGCCTGGCCGCCGACCACGTGCCCGGTGTCACTGCGTCCCTTGGCCGCGGCGGGCTGTGAACTGGTCGACATCGATGGCGTAGCTGCGCGAGGCGTCCCGCGGCCGGGATATCAGGTCCGGCTTGGCGATCCGCGCCGACGGGGTGAGCGGGAAGTCGTCGACGAACTCCACCCATCGCGGAATCTTGAACCGCGCAAGGCGGTCTCGGGTAAAGGCGATGATCTGCTGGGCGGTCGCCGCCGTGGGCCGATATCCCGCCGCCAGCTGGATGTAGGCCTTCACTTCTTCGCCGAGCACCTCGTCGGGAATGCCTGCGACCGCGGACATCACCACCGCAGGATGCTGGTCGAGCAGCCGTTCGACCTCGGCACAGGCCACGTTCTCGCCACCGCGACGCACCATGTCCTTGAGCCGGCCGACGACGCTGACGGCGCCGTCGATGTCCATCACCCCAAGGTCACCGGTGTGCAAACAGCCGTCGCGCAACGACGCCGCGGTCTTCTCAGGCTGGTTCCAGTAGCCCAACATCATCGGGGCGCCGCAGGTGACGATCTCACCGGGTACACCGGCCGGCACCGGCCGGTCGTGCTCGTCGACGATCCGGACAGACTTGCCCGGTGCCGGGTAGCCCACCTTGCCCGACCCGACCAGGCTGTCGGCGTCGACGGGCACCGCCAAGTCCACCCCGGTCTCGGTGAGCCCGTACGCCTCCCGCCAGGGGACACCCCACCGCTCCTCCAGCTTCGCGTGCAGCTCGGGCACAATGCCCGAACACATGACCAGGCGGACCCGGCTCTTCTTATCCAAAGGGCCGGGCGGCTGCTTGTACAACAGAACCGGCATCGCCCCCAACACGTAGAACAGCGTGGCCCGGTGACGCCGCACGTCGGCCCAGAACCCGGACGCGGAGAACCCGGGAAGCACCACCAACGGGATGCCCGCGGTCAGGCACAGCATCGTGTTCCACATCGGGTCGACGTAGGAGAACGGCTGTGCGGTCAGCACCACGTCGTCTGGGCGGATACCGGTGTAGGCGGCGGCGAGCTCGCCCATCCGGACCCAGTAGTCGTGAGTGAGCATGCACGCCTTGGGGAACCCGCTGGTGCCGGAGGTGTACTGCAGGTTCGCCAGATCACCCCTGCGCACCGTCGGACCGGGCCGGTCGGGCGCGTCGCCGCGCGCGCTGGCCAGCTCGTCGGCCAGGACCACCCGGGCGTCGCCGGACCGCACCCTCGACGTTTCGGCCAGCACCGGCCTGCTCTCCTCGTCGGTGATGACCAGGGAAGCGCCGGAGTCGTTCAGCACGTAGTCGAGGTCCGCGCTGCGGTAGGCATGGTTCACCGGCACCGCGACCGCGCCCGCCTGCAGGGTGGCCAGCCACGACAGCGGCCAGCGGCTGTCGTTGGGCAACATGATGGCCACCCGGTCGCCGGGCCTGATTCCGCGTGTGAGCAGATCCCGTGACCAGGCGGCGACCTCCCGGGCCGCGGCGGCGAAACTAAGGCTCCGGTCGGGGCAGCGCAGAAACTCCCGGTTCCCGCACGCGCGAGCGGAGTCGCCCAACAGGCTGACGACTGTGGCCACCTCATCAGGCGTGGAGTGGATACCGTTCGAACTGTGTGCGGTTTCCGGTGCGGTCAGTTCCCTATGCCTTTCTGCCGATCATTGAGGGCGGCGCCCCGGATCCGGGCAGTCTCACTATCTTTGCAGGACAGACTCTTCACTCATCGGTACCGTATCACGTGGAATTTCACGAAATCCGGGCTAATAAGGGCTGATGAGGGCTAGTGAGGGCTAGTGAGGGCTAGTGAGGGCTAGTGAGGGCTGATGAAAGAGAAACGATGGCACTCAATGTGAAGGGCGAGGGACTCGGCGCCCAAGTCACGGGGATCGATCCACAGCAGCTGGACAGCATCGCGACCGGCGAGATCCGCGACATCGTCTACCAAAACAAGCTCGTCGTCCTGAAAGACCTCCTGCTGTCGCCGGAAGAATTTATCCGACTCGGAAGAAGAATCGGAGAGATCGTTCCGTATTACGAACCCATGTATCACCACAAGGAACACCCGGAAATCTACGTTTCGTCGACGGAGCAAGGCCAAGGGGTCCCAAAGACCGGAGCGTTCTGGCACATCGACTATATGTTCATGCCGGAACCTTTTGCGTTTACCATGGTGCTGCCCCTCGCGGTGCCCGGGCAAGACCGCGGCACGTATTTCATCGACCTGAACAAGGTCTGGGAATCGCTTCCCGATGCCAAGCGCAGCCGAGTCCGCGGGACATTCAGCACCCACGACCCACGGCGCCACATCAAAATCCGGCCCAGCGACGTTTACCGACCCATCGGAGAAGTATGGGACGACATCAACCGAGCCACTCCCCCAAGAAAATGGCCGACGGTGATCAGGCACCCGAAGACCGGACAAGAGATCCTCTACATCTGCGCGACGGGCACCACATCGATCGAGGACGAAAACGGAAACCTTCTCGACCCGGCGGTGCTGCAAGAGCTGATGGCGGCGACCGGGCAGCTCGATCCCGACTACACATCGCCGCTCATCCACACTCAGCACTACAAGGTTGGCGATATCCTGTTGTGGGACAACCGGGTTCTCATGCACCGAGCGAAGCACGGCAGCGCCTCGGGCACCGTGACGACCCACCGTCTGACGATGTTGGATGGGCTCACCACACCAGGATTCGCCGTATGAGCACCGCCGACGTGACCCCGGATACGCCAACGGCAATGGATTCCACCGATACCGTTCCGATCGCGGAGAGCCTACTCGCCAGAGTGCTTGAGCCGTACACCTACAAAGGCTGCCGCTACCTCGTCGACGCAGCGTCCCAATCGACCGCGGAATCGGTGCTTGCGTATGGGAACTTCCGCATCGATGAATCGGCCTACATTCGCAGCACCGGGCACTTCAACGCGGTGGAACTGCTGCTGTGTTTCAACCAGCTCGCGTACAGTGCGTTCGCTCCAGCTGTCATCAACAAGGACATCCCTGCACTCCGTGGCTGGTCGATTGATGACTATTTCCACCATCAACTCGGAAGCATGATGATCAGGACCGCATCGTTACGGTTCAAAAAACCGATCAACGCGCAGAAGTTCTCCGCACGCTTGCTGTGTCAGGATTTGCAGGTCATCGAACGCAAGCGGCGGTATCTGCTGGTCCCCTGCGTGATCGAGTTCTGGGACAACGACGGTGGGGCTGCGTCCGCCGAGGTCGAGCTGGCGGCCCTTAACATCCCCTAGCGTCGATTTCGCCAACTTTCGGGATCGCCGCCGCGATGGTATCCATCAGCGCGGCATAGCGCCCGGCCTGCGGGTCCCGGCCGGGCTTGCCGCTGCTGATCAACCCGGCGGCCAGCCCGCGTTGCGGGTCGGCCCAGACCGCGACGTTGACCAGCCCCAGATGGCCGAACGCCGCCGGTGCGCCCCGCCCGAACGGCCCGAACCGCGTCGACCCCAGCATGTAGCCGGTGCCCCAGCGCAGCGGCACCAACCCGGTCGCGACGTCCGGCCGCAGCCGCCGGCACTGCGCCGTCGCGGCCCGCAGCGTCTCCGGCCGCATCACTCGCACGCCATCGAGTTCGCCGCCGCGCCGCCAGATCTCGGCGAACCGAGACAGCTCGAAAGCCGTCGAGATGGTGTTCGACGACGGGATCACGCTGGTCAAAAACAACGGCTTGGTGGTGTAGGGGATGACCTGGTGCACGGTGCCGCCGATCGCTTTGCGGAAAACCGCCGCGATCGGCGCCGGCAGCGGCGTGCCGGTGGCATGACTCGGCGCCACCCGTGGCACATCGTCGGGGGCGACCCCGAAATTGGTCCACCGGAAGCCGAGCGGGTCGAGGATCTCGGCGGCCAGAATGTCGCGGATGTTCTTACCCGTTGCCGCCGAGACGATCTCGCGCACCAGCGGCCCCCAGGTCAGCGCGTGGTACATGTGCATCCACCCCGGCGGGTACACCGGCCGCAACGTGGCCAGCTGCTCGCGGGTGTAGGCGCTGTCGTCGACGCGGCGCACGTCCGGTCGCGGACCGGTGGGAAACGGCACCCCGGCGCTGTGGGTCAGCACGTGGCGGATCGTGGTGCGGCCCTTGCCGTAGCGTTCGTAGCCCGGCAGGTAGTCGCAGACCCGGTCGTCGAGTGAGAAGCAGCCCCGCTCGGCCAGCATGTGCACCACCGTCGCGGAGATCGCCTTGGCTGCCGAGTACGCACAGAACGGCGTCTCGGTGCTCACCGGTATCTTCTCGGCGTCGGGCGGATCGGTCGGCGCGTTGCCCCGGCCGTGCCCGATCGCGCGGTTGAGCACCACCCGGCCGTCGTGGCGCAGGCACAGCTGGATCGCCGGGTGCATCCCGGCGGCATACCAATGCCGCACGGCCCGCCAGATCCGCTCGACCGCGGCGGGGTCGATCCCGGTGTGGTCTTCTGCGCCGGTCGCGGTGACCGCGTCGAGGTCGGCGGGGACACGGATTCTGCCTTGCAGGGCGGGGTCAGCTATCGGATTGGCCACGTTGGCCAGGCTACGTGGCCCAGTCCATGATCAGGGCTCAGCGGCGCACCACCGGCAGCTTCCGGTTCTCGGCTGTTCGGGTGAGCTTCTCATCGAAGCATGCGACACCCGCGCCGTAGTCCTCGGCGGCCAGCAGCACGCAGCAGTCCGGCATCTTCAGACCGGTCGCTGCACGCAGTTCGGCGAGCCGGACTGCGGTGTCGGCGGGAAACGGCAGCTCGTGGATCTCCAGGTCGTGCAGCGCCGCCAGCACCGGTTCCAGGCGTTTGTCGCGGACCGGTGCCACTAGCACCTCTGCCAGGGTGAGCGAGTTGATGGCGAGGTCGTCGTCGATCACCCGGGCCAGTAGCCCTTCGGCGGCTGCATGGTGGTCGTCCTGGCCGTCCAGAAAGGCGACGAGGACGCTCGCGTCAAGCACGATCACTCGGGCCAGCCCTCGCGGAGCCGCCGGAGATAATCCGGCCCGTAGCTACCGGTCAGCGATCCGCTGTGCCTGCGCACGGCCGCCAGCCTGCGGCGGCGTCGGGCGTCTCGGCTATTGCGGGCGGCGGCGTTACCCTCCAGCGCCAAACGCACGAGCAGCTTCGCACGGCTCAGGTCAGGGTAGCGGCGGGCGGCGTCATCGAGGGCGTCGGCGAGCTCATCGGTCTCGGTCACGAAATGCCGCCGGCGGGCGGTAGGCACCTCGCCAGTGTATCACTGGTGCAGTTAGGTGCTACACCTATTCGGCTGCTGCCCGTTGGTCATTCGCCGGTGAACTCGGGCTTGCGCTTGGCGAACGTCGCGGTGATCCCCTCGGTGAGGTCTTTCGACGGCAGAAACGCCGCGTTCCACGCCGC
>NZ_JBYCLE010000333.1:0-6573 GCF_057473765.1 Mycobacterium sp. TH-M106
CGGCGTAATACACCAGCAGCCGCACCATCTGGGCCTCGGTGTGCAACTCGGCCAGCGGCCACTGCACCGCCTGGTTGACCGCCAGCGGCTTGCCGAACACCGTGCGCCTCCGCGCGTAGTCGACGGCCCGGTCGATGCAATACTGCGCTGCGCCCAGGCTGCTGGCGGCCTGCCGAATCCGGTTCTCGTGCAGGAACGTCTGGGCCACCTCCAGCCCACGGTCCACCTCGCCGAGCACCGCGTCGACGGGCACTCGAACGTCACGCAGCTCGACTTCGCCGTGGTCGGTGGGCATGTTGAACGTCCACCAGTAAAACGGGACGGTGAAGCCCGCCGCGTCGGTGGGCACCAGGAACGCGGTGATGCCCCGCGCCTGCCCCGGCGTACCCGACGTGCGGGCGAAGATCAGGTCGTGGGTGGCGCGATGCACGCCGGTGTTGTATCGCTTGGCTCCGTTGATGACCCAGCCGTCGGCGTCGGGTTCCGCTCGGGTCTCCAGCCAGGTCGCGTCGGATCCGTGTGCCGGCTCGGTGAGGCCGAACGCCATGGACCGTTCGCCGGTGATCAGCGCCTGTGACCAGACGCGGCGCTGCTCGTCGGTGCCGAACCGCTCCATCATGATCACCTGGGGGAAGTTCCCGACGATCGACGATTCGTCCTGCAGGTCGTTGTGCAGGCCAAGACCCTTGTGCGCCAAATGCTCCCGAATCACCGCCATGTCCAGGTTGGTGCCGTTTCGGCCACCCAGCGATGACGGCAGTCCGTAACGCAACCAGCCGGCGCTGTCGGCACGACGACGCATCTCGGCGAGCAGATCCTCCCAGGCCCGCTGCGGGATTCCGCCGTGTTCGACGTCGGTGCGGGCGAACTCCCGGCGGTGGTCGAAGTACTGCATCTGCTCGGCCTGCAGCGGGGCGATCTCGGCCTCGATGAAATCGTCCATCTCCTGGAGCAGTTGCGGGAGATGGTTCGGCATAGTGAAATCCACGCTGGGGCCTTTCCGGGGCTGGGAGTTATTCGGTATTCAGTCTGCCGGTGCGCGGCAACGCGCCGGGACGGTCGTGCCCGCGCGGTGAGCATGCGCAAACTCGCATCGAGCGAGCGCTCCTGATGCGAGTTTGCGCATGCTCGCCGGGAAAGGCACTCGCTACTTGAGCTCGGCAGACGACAACTCCAGCAGCCGGCGGGCCACCACCAGCTGCTGGATCTGCTGGGTGCCCTCGAAGATGTCGAGGATCTTCGAGTCGCGGGCCCACTTCTCCAACAGCGTCTGCTCGGAATAGCCCGTGGTGCCGGCCATTTCGATGACTTTGAGAGTGATGTCGCTGGCCACCCGCCCGGCTTTGGCCTTGCCCATCGACGCCTCTTTGGAATTGGGGATGTTGTTGTCGGCCTGCCACGCCGAGCGCAGCGCCAACAGGTAGCCGGACTCCCAGTCGGCCTCCATTCGCAGGAACTCCGCGGCTGCGGCGCTCTGCGCGTGTGCGGGCTTGTCGTAGGAGATCTGCACGCCCGCGTCGGTCAGCAGCTTGCGCAGCTCCTCCAGCGCGGCACGGGCGATGCCGACGGCCATCGCCGCGACGATAGGCCGGGTGTTGTCGAACGTCTCCATCACCCCGGCGAAACCCTTGCCGGTCTCGATCTCCGGTTTGCCGAGCAGGTTGTCCTTCGGAATGCGGACGTTGTCGAATCGGATCACCGCGGTGTCGGAGGCTTTGATGCCGAGCTTGTACTCCAGCCGCTCGACGGTGACGCCGGGGTGCTCGCGCGGCACGATGAACGACTTGATCGCCGGGCGCCCCAGCGACTTGTCCAGCGTCGCCCACACCACGATGTGGCTAGCCCGCGACCCGGCGGTGACGAAGATCTTCTCGCCGTTGATG
Source organism: Mycobacterium sp. TH-M106 (assembly GCF_057473765.1). NCBI lineage: Bacteria > Bacillati > Actinomycetota > Actinomycetes > Mycobacteriales > Mycobacteriaceae > Mycobacterium > Mycobacterium sp. TH-M106. Next base: position 1,884 of record NZ_JBYCLE010000333.1, read on the forward strand.
ACGTACTCGTCGCCGTCTAGGGTGGCCGTCGTCGACACCGCCGCCGAGTCGGAGCCGAAGCTCGGCTCTGTGATCGCCATCGCCGCCCACACCTTGCCCAGGCGCTTGAGCTGCTCGTCGGTGGCCACCCCGGAGATCGCCGCGTTGCCCAGCCCCTGGTACGGCACCGACAACATCAGCGCAACGTCACCCCAGCTCATCTCCACCACCTGTAGCAGCGCGGCCATGTTGGCGCCGTTGCGGTTTTCCTCTCTGCCCTCGGTGTCGCGGAATGCCTCCGCGCCGGCGAACGCGAACGCGTTGGCCTCCGAGACCCCGGCGAACAAGGTTTCCAGCGTGTCCAGTTCGACGGGGTAGTCGTGCTCGCGCAGGTCGTATTTGCGCGAGATCGGGCGCAGGATCTCCGCGGCGCCGGAGTGCGTCATGTCGACGACGTTCTGCAACTTCTTGGGCAGTTCCAGATTGATTGTCATGACAGGTCTTTCAGCTTGTATCGGGTGGATTAGATGACCAGCACGCCCTCGGCGACGCCGACTGCCCGCAGATCGCGGTACCAGCGTTCGACCGGGTGCTCCTTGACGTAGCCGTGGCCGCCGAGCAGCTGCACGCCGTCCGAGCCGATCTGCATGCCCTTGTCGGTGGCCAGCCGCTTGGCCAGCGCGGCTTCCCGGATGAACGGCAGGCCCTGCTCGGCGCGGGCCGCGCCGCGCCAGGTGATCAACCGCAGCCCGTCCAGCTCGATGGCGATGTTGGCGCAGATGAACGCGACCGACTGGCGGTGGGCGATGGGTTCGCCGAAGGCTTCGCGTCCCTTGACGTAGGGGATGACGTAGTCGAGCACCGCGTGGCAGGTGCCGACCGCCAGCGCCGACCAGCCCAGCCGCGACAGCGCGACGGCCTCGGAGTAATCGGCGTCGGTGGCTTCTTCTTCGCCGAGCCGGGCGCTCGTCGGCACCGATACCTTGTGCAGTTCGACCTGCCCCAGCGCCGCGGCGCGAATGCCCATGCTGCGGTCTGCCTTGACGCTCAGGCCCTGGGCCGACGACTCGACGACGAACAGTGCCGGCTTGCCGTTCAGTTGGGCGGCGACGACGAACAGCTCGGCGTCGGCGGCCGCCGGAGCCAGTGATTTGACTCCGTCCAGCCGGTAGCCGCTCGGGGTGCGCACCGCGGTGGTCTTGAGCTTGGTCGGGTCGAACAGCGGCTGCGGCTCGGCGATCGCCACGCAGGCCTGCGGGACGTGCTCGCCGGCGAACTCGGGCAGATAGGTGGCCTGCTGGTCGGCGCTGCCCCAGTGGGTCAGTGCCGCGGCGACACCGCCGGGGGCCAGGATCGGCAGTGCCAGCCCCATGTCGCCGTAGGCCAAGGCCTCGGCCACCAGCACATTAGTCACCGCGGAGCGGTGCGCGGCGATGCCGTCGAAATCCTCCGGGATGTTGATCGCGGTGACGCCCAGCTCGGCTGCCTTGCCGACCAGCTCGTGCGGGTAGTCGGCGGCCTCGTCGGCGTCGTGGGCCGCTGGGCGCAGGATCTCCGCGGCGAACTCGTCGACGGTTTCGACGATCATTTTCTGGTCGTCGTCGGGGGTCAGGTCGAAGTAGTCCTTGCCGCTGGCCTTGAGCCGGGTAGGTGGCGTGCCCACCCCCTGGATTCGCTTGAACTGTCGGGTGGAAGCCCCGACGGCGGAGAACACCGTCTTGACCCCGTAGTGCAGTCCGCGGTTGAGCCGATCACGCAGGTGGTGGCGGTCCAGGAACTCCTGGCCTACCAGCGGGGTGACCAGCGCCAGGCCGATCTCGGTCGGGGTGCGCCGGTGCCTGCCCAACCCGACGGCGCTCTGCCGTCCGGCTCGCCGCGGGCGGGCCTTCGACGCGTTGGTGGCGGGGACGGTGTCGGTCATATCTAGGGCCTCACTGGACAAGGGGGACTGCGGGCAACCGTATCTTACTCCGAAGTAAGATACGGCGTCAGAGTGAGCTATTTCACTGCGGAGGCCCGGCACCGGTGGTCCGCTACGTCTCCGTGCGTAGGGAGTCCAGCACGCAATCGTGCAGCAGCGCGTTGGTGGCCACCGCGCTACCGCCATGCGGTCCGGCGGTACCGTCCAGGCTGGTGAACGTGCCGCCCGCCTCGCGGATGAGCACGTCGAGCGCCGCAAGATCCCACACCGACACTGCGGGTTCGACGGCGACGTCGACGGCGCCCTCGGCGACCAGGCAGTAGGCCCAGAAGTCGCCGTAGCTGCGCACTCGCCACACGGCCTCGGCCAGCTTCAGGAACTTCTCCCGCAGGCCGCGCAGCGCCCACACCGAGAACCCGGCGAACGACAGGCTCGCCGACCCCAGATCGGCTACCGACGACACCGACAGCCGTCGTTCCGGCGCGCCACCGACCGCGCCGAATGCGCCCCGCCCGCGGGCTGCCCACCAGCGCCGGTCCAGCGCCGGGGCACTGACCACCCCGACGCACGGCACACCGTCGTCCAGCAGCGCGATCAAGGTGGCCCATATCGGCACGCCGCGCACGAAATTCTTGGTACCGTCGATCGGGTCGATGATCCACTGGCGTCCGCTGAAAGTCGCTGTCCCGCCGAATTCTTCACCGAGGATGTCGTCGTCTGGCCGGTCGACCGCCAGCACTTCGCGCAGCACGGCCTCGACGGCCCGGTCGGCGTCGGTGACCGGGGTGAGGTCCGGCTTGGTGTCGACGCGCAGATCCACTGCGCCGAACCGTTCCAGCGTCACCGCGTCCGCGCGATCAGCCAGGGCCAGCGCCAGCGCGAGGTCGTCGTTAGTGGGGGTCACGGCTGCAGTCCTACCATGATCCACGTGTGGGAGATCTGGGTGCTGGTGCTTCTGGTCGGGATTCTTGCGGTGTTGCTGGCTCCGCGGTTGATCCGCCCCGGGCAGCACAGCGGTGCGCTGGACGGCACCCTGGTAGTCACCGGCGTCAGCCCGAAGCCGGATGGCCCGGGTATCAGCGGCGAGCAATACGTCACGATCACCGGCGTCTTGCACGGCCCGACCGTGGCCGAGCACGAGGTGTACCAGCGGATGGCGGTCGACGTGAGCAACTGGCCGACGGTCGGTGAGCTGCTGCCGGTGCGCTACTCGCCGCGCAACCCGGACAACTGGGACCTGGCCGGGCCATCGCTCGGCGGGTAACCCCAGCGGCGGCCGGTCAACCGTGCCCGACCCGCAGCAGGTCGGCGATGCTGGCTAGCTTGACCCGGGGCCGCCCGCACGGCTCGCCGCTCGATCGCTCGTGGGCGTCGATCAACCGCCAGTGTTCGTCGGTGACCAGCTGCGGCTGGCGGGAGAGCAGCCAGGTTTTGAGTTCGTCGTCGTAATCGGGTCCGACGTCGGCGATGCCGGCCGCCGCTGAGCTGGCGGCCAGGTCGGCGGCCAGGGTGTCGACGGTGGCCTGGGAGTCGCTTTTGTTGGTGCCGATGACACCGGTCGGGCCTCGCTTGATCCAGCCGACGACGTACTGGTTGCGGGTGCCCTCGATGCGTCCGTCGGTGTGCGGAATGGTGCAGGTCCGCTCGTCGAACGGCAGCCCCGCGGTGGCCACCCCGCGGTAGCCGACCGAGCGCACCACCAGCTGCGCGGGCAGCACCTCCCGGCCGCCGGTGTCCTTGGCCACCACCCGCCCGTTTTCGTCGGTCACCAGCTCGTTGCGGCCCAGCACGATCTCTTCGACGCGGCCGTTGCCGCGGATCTCGATCGGTGAGGTGCGAAACCGGAACACGATCCGGCGATGGCCCGGCTGCCGCTTGCGCCCGACGTAGTTGCGCAGCACCTTGACGTTCTGCCTGGCGTGCTTTCCGGCCGCTTCGACCTCCTGGTCGGAGATTCCAGCGAACTCGGCGGGGTCGATGATGACGTCGACGTCGGCCAAGCCCTTGAGCTCGCCCAGCTCACGTAGTTCCGGGCTGGTGAACGTGGCCTGCAGCGGGCCGCGACGGCCGATGATCACCACCTCTTCGACACCCCGACAGCCGAGCAGCTCCAACGCATGGTCGGCGATGTCGGTGCTGCGCAACTCGTCGGGATCGGTGACCAGGATGCGCGCCACGTCCAGCGCCACGTTGCCGTTGCCGATGACGACCGCGCGGCGGCCCCCCAGATCCGGTGCCATGTCCTGGAAGTGCGGATGCGCGTTGTACCAGCCGACGAAGTCGACCGCTGCGACGCTGCCGGGCAGCTCCTCGCCGGGAATGCCCAGGTGCCGGTCGGTCTGGGCGCCGACCGCGTAGATCACCGCGTCGTACCGCTCGGCGAGCTCGTCGGCTTGCACGTGCTCACCCACCACGATGTTGCCGAAGAACCGGAACCGCGGATCGGATGCGGTCTTCTCGAACTGCGCGCTGATCGACTTGATCTTCGGATGATCCGGGGCAACGCCGGAGCGCACCAAACCCCACGGCGTCGGCAGCATCTCCAGCATGTCAACGTGCACATCGACGCCGTCGGGGCTGTTTGCGGCCAGCTTGAGCAGCGACGCGGCGGCAAAAAACCCGGACGGGCCGGAGCCGACGATCGCCACGTGGTAGGGACGCACACCCCGATGCTAAACGCCCACCCAAGGATCATTAAAGATATTTCGGTAATACAGTGACTGATGGTCATAGAGAAAGGCCGGTGTGGGCGAGGAAGGCGAAACACAGGTCGTAGTTGGAGCCGATGCG
>NZ_JBYCLE010000334.1:0-1060 GCF_057473765.1 Mycobacterium sp. TH-M106
AAGATCTCCCACACCGAAAAGTCGAACGCCAACGAATGACACTGCGTCCACACCTGCCCCGCCGAGAGCTCCAGCTCGCCGTCGAGCGTCTCCAACAACCGGATCACATTACGGTGGGGGACGGCCACCCCCTTGGGGGTGCCGGTGGTGCCCGAGGTGTAAATCAAATATGCGATGTCCTCACCGGCCGGCGCCGGCAACCCGGTGTCAGGCTGGCTGTCAACGGCGGGGTCTTCGACGTCGATGACCATCAGGTCGTAGCCGTCCAACCGATCCCGTGACCCGGCGGTGGTGATGGCGGCGATCGGTGCGGCATCGGAGAGCATGAACTCGATCCGAGCCGCCGGCATCGCCGGGTCGATCGTCAGGTAAGCCGCCCCGGTCTTCAGCACCGCCAGCATCGCCACGATCGCCTCAGCCGACCGGGGCAATACCAGCGCCACATACGCACCCGGACCCACACCCTGTCCGGCCAGAAGGTGCGCCAACCGGTTAGCGGACTGCTCCAGCTCGCGGTAGGTCCACGACAACTCCCCGCAGCTGATCGCTACCGCTTCCGGGGTACGGGCCACCTGCGTGGCGAACGCCACCGGAATCGACACGCCAGTTTTCGGTCGGGTGAGTGCCGCCCGGTTGCCCCACCCGTCCAGGCGGACGTGTTGGGTGTCGTCGAGGAGGTCGAGTGATGCGAGTGGTCGTGTGGGGTCGGCGGTCATGGCCACCAGGGCTCGCTGGAACCGTTCGATGAGCGTGTCGATGGTGGCAGCGTCGAACAGCTCGGTGTCGAATTGGACCCGAAGGTCCAGGTCGCTGCCGCCCGGCAGCGCTTCCATGGCCAGCGGGTAGTGGTTGAATTCGTGGGCGGTGGACACGGTGATGGCCAACTCGTCCATGCCCGACAGCGCGGTGGTGTCGATCGGATAGTTTTCGTAGGCGAAGACGGTGTCGAATAAGTTTTCGAAACCGGTGATGCGGTGGATGTCGTTGAGGGGTAGGTGTTGGTGTTCGAGGGTGTGGTTGTGGGTGTTGTGGAGTTGGTCGAGCAGGTCTGCGGTGGTGG
>NZ_JBYCLE010000335.1:0-4774 GCF_057473765.1 Mycobacterium sp. TH-M106
GTACCGGTGCCGCCGCCCTCGCCGGCGGTGACGAACACCATGTCGGCACCGCGCAGCAGCTCTTCGATCTCGTCCTTGGCGTCCTCGGCGGCCTTGCGGCCCACCTCGGGGTCGGCGCCGGCGCCGAGCCCGCGGGTGGAGTCCCGGCCGACGTCGAGCTTGACGTCGGCGTCGCTCATCAACAGTGCCTGCGCGTCGGTGTTGATGGCGATGAACTCCACGCCCTTGAGGCCCTGCTCGATCATCCGGTTGACGGCGTTGACACCGCCGCCGCCGATACCCACGACTTTGATGACGGCAAGGTAGTTGTGCGGAGGGGTCATCGTTTGTCTTCCTCCCTGGTGGGGCGTGATTCCTCGCTGGTGATATTGAGCTGGTAAACCCTCAACCTCAACCAAAGGCTTAGAGTTATGTCAAGTTGTTCTGCGCAATCGCCACGGTATGGCCGATAGCCTCGTCATCTCGGCAGGCGCGCCGAAGTGTGGCGGGCAAATTTCGGCCGATTTTCGTCGCCGGCCGCCTCGGCTTGGGCGTCGAGATTGCGCTGAGGGTTGTGGTTCCCGGAAAATCGCGACCCTGGGTGCAATGTCAATTCGGTGCGACCGGCACTACCTGACCGTCGGCAGGTCCGGGCTGGACACGTCGTAGGTGTGGCCGGGCTGGGTCAGCAGCGCCGCCAGCTTCTGGGCCTTCTCCGCGGTGCGGTCGGTGCCGCCCCAGACCACCACCCGGCCGTCGGTCAGCGTCAGCGTGATCGAGGCGGTCGAGGGCGCGGCCGCCCGGCTCACCTGGCCGGCGACCTCGGGTGCCAGCGCGGTCATCACCTGCAGAGCTGCCGTGGTGGCCGGGTCGGTCGGGCTGGGGTTGTCGACGTCGAGGTAGGGCAGCATCGGCGGTGCCGGCGTGGTCGCGAAATCGACCCCGTCTCGGTCGAACAGGTGCGGGCCGTCCGGGAAATCCTTCACCACCACCGGAACCCGCTCGACGACGGCGATCCGCAGCGCCGACGGGTACTGGCGGCGCACCCGGGTGCTGGCGACCCGCCGGATCACCGCGACGCGTTCGGCAACCTGGCTGGTGTCGATCTGCAGCAGCGGAGTTCCGAGCCGCACTCTCGCGGCCTCGAGAACTTCGTCGCGGCTCACCGCGGCTATCCCGGTGACATCGATGCGACGTGCCGACATCAGCGGCGTGAAATACAGGACGAGCCCGAGGCCGGTCGCTGCCACCGCTGCCAGCACCGCAGCCAGCACCGCCTGCAAACCCCGGATGGTGCCCCGCGAAACGGATGTGGGCTCGTCGGCCGGGCGTGCCCGGGCCCGGCGTTTGGCTTCGCGGCGGGCCGCCTCGATCGCCTCGGCTCGGGCCTGCGCGGCACGGCGCTCGGCGCGTTCCCGCCGGGCCCGCCGTCGCGGACCCTCCGCGTCCGGCGGCGTCGGCTCGGCGTCGGGCCGGATGGCCGTGCCGTCGGCCGATTGCCCGGTCGGCTCAGGGCCGCCGGGTTCGACGACCGGGTCGAGGTCCACTGGGTCCACCGATGTTTCTTCCGGGTCGTTCGGCTGTCTGGTCATGGTCGTCACAGCGCCCTTGGGCGTCCGGGTGCGCTGCGGTTGGCCCGCAACCGCAGCGCGGTCACGATCTCCGGGCCCAGCATGGTGACGTCGCCGGCGCCCATCGTGACGACGACGTCACCCGGCCCGGCCGCCGCGGCCACCTGCGGCGCCACCGCGGAGAAATCCGGCAGATAGTGCACCGGCACACTGATGTGCTCGGCAATGCCGGCCCCGCTCACGCCGGGCATCGGTTGTTCGCGCGCGCCGTAGACGTCGAGCACGAAAACTTCGTCGGCGCTGTCCAGTGCCCGACCGAACTGCGGTGCGAAAGCCTTTGTCCGCGAATAGAGATGCGGCTGGAACACCACCAGACTGCGGCCCGACCCACCCTGATGCAGCAGATTGCGGACCGCGGCCAGCGTCGCACTGACTTCGGTCGGATGATGCGCGTAGTCGTCGAAGACGCGCACCGAGCCCACGGTGCCGACCAACTCGAAACGGCGTCGCACGCCTTCGAACCCGGCCAGGCCGTCGAGCACCGGCTCGACCGGCGCACCGACCTCGGCCGCGGCCAGCAACGCCCCCAGCGCGTTGAGCGCCATGTGCCGGCCGGGCACCGACAGCCGCATCACGCGCGTCAACCCGGCCACCGTGATCTGCGCGACTGCCCCGGTACCCTGCTGTTCCCAGGCCAGCAACTCCCCGGTCAGGTTGTCCGCCGGCCCCGAGCCGTATCGCAGCACCCGGACGCCGCGCCCGGCGCAGCGGTCGGCCAGTGCGGCCGCCCCCGGATCGTCGGCGCAGGCCACCAGCGTCCCGCCCGGGTCGAGACGGGCCACAAAAGAGTCGAAAACCGCTGTGTAGGCGTCGGCACTGCCGAAGAAGTCCAGATGGTCGGAGTCGATGTTGGTGACCACCGCGACATGCGGGGTGTACTCCAACAGCGACCCGTCGCTTTCGTCGGCCTCGGCGACGAAGTGACCGCCGCTGCCGTGATGGGCGTTGGTGCCGGCCTCCCCCAACTCGCCGCCGACCGCGAAGGACGGGTCCAGTCCGCAGTGCTGCAACGCCACCACGAGCATCGACGTCGTCGTTGTCTTGCCGTGCGTGCCGGTGACCATCAGGGTGGTGCGGCCGGCCATCAGTTTGCTCAGCACCGCCGGGCGCAGCACTACCGGGATGCCGCGCCGCCGGGCTTCGACCAGCTCGGGGTTGGTGTCGGGGATCGCGGCATGCGTGGTGACCACCGCCGTCACCCCACCGGGCAGCAGATCCAGCGACGACGCGTCGTGACCGATCCGGATCTGCGCACCACGGGCACGCAGCGCACGGACTCCGCGGGATTCCTTGGCGTCCGACCCGGACACCAGGCCGCCGCGATCCAGCAGGATGCGGGCGATGCCGGACATGCCCGCCCCCCCGATACCGACCATGTGCACCCGCAGCAACTCGGGCGGCAGCTCGGCGGTCACCCCCGCCTCCCCTGCCGCGCGACGTCCAATGCCACCTGAGCGACCCGCCGCGCCGCATCCGGATGCCCGGCCCGCCCGGCCGCGGCCGTCATCGCCACCAGCCGGGGCTCGTCGGCGAGCAGTTCGGTTACCGTCCCGGCCACGAAACCAGCGGTCAATTCGGCGTCGTCGACCAGCAACCCACCGCCCGCCTCGACCACCGGCAATGCGTTGAGCCGCTGCTCACCGTTGCCGATCGGCAGCGGCACATAGACCGCCGGCAGCCCGACCGCGGACACTTCGGCGACCGTCATCGCGCCTGACCGGCAGATGGCCAGATCGGCTGCGGCGTAGGCCAGCTCCATCCGGTCCAGGTATCCCACCGCGACATACGGCGGATCGCCATCGGCCGGTTCCGGCAGGTCCAGCCTGTTCTTCGACCCATAGACGTGTAGCACCGAAATGCCCGCGGCAGCAAGGTCTTTTGCCGCACCAGCGACCGCCCGGTTGATGGATCGCGCTCCCTGCGACCCGCCGAACACCAGTAACACCCGCGCGTCGTCGGAGAAACCGAACTCGCCACGGGACGCGGATCGCAGCGCCGCACGGTCCAAGTTGGTGATCGCCGGCCGCACCGGAACACCAACTACCTCGGCACCGCGCAGCCCGCAATCGCCGACCGCCGAGAGCACCCGCCGTGCGGTGCGGACGCCGACCCGATTGGCCAGCCCGGCCCTGGCATTCGCCTCGTGGATCACCACCGGGATGCTGCGCCGGCGTACGCCGCGGGCAGCAAGGTATGCCGGCAGCGCCACGTACCCGCCGAACCCGATCACCACATCGGCCTGTGCATCGTCGAGCACGGCTCGGGCCTGTCGCACCGCCCTGCCTACCCGAACCGGGAGCCGGAGCAGATCGGTGTTGAGCTTGCGGGGTAACGGCACTGGGGTGATCAGTGCGAGTCGGTATCCGCGCTCGGGCACCAACCGGGTCTCCAACCCACGTCTGGTGCCCAGCGCGGTGATCCGGACGTCCGGGTCCAGGGCGGTCAGCGCATCGGCGACGGCCATCGCGGGCTCGACGTGGCCGCCGGTGCCGCCGCCCGCCAGGACGACCGACATCGGCGCGCCGGGCTTGGGGACCGAGTCGTTCACCCGTAACGCTGACCTTCCAGTGCGCGTGTACGACCACGCGGCGATCGTTGGCCGCTCCTGCCGCTATGGCCGCTATGGCCGCTATGGCCGCTCCGGCCGCTCCGGCCGCTGTGGCCTGAGCCGCCTCCATGATGCCTTGAGCGTGCTGCCGGCCGACTCTGCGGCCCGGGCTGCCCGCGTTGTCGGCCGCCTGGCTGTGGGCCGGACCGCAGCCGGTCTCGCAGCGCCTCGGCCCGGGTCGGCGCGTAGGGTTCGGGCGGCGGCAGCCGCAGCAGCCGGTTCATCCGGTCGTCGCGGCCGGTCCGCAGCGCCGCCACCGCCTCGGGCTCGTGTCGTGCCGCGTTGGCCATCACGCCGATCATCACCAGTGTTGTCGCGGTGGATGTTCCACCCGCGGAGATCAGGGGCAGCTCGATCCCGGTGACTGGCAGCAGGCCGATCACGTAGCCCACGTTGATGAACGACTGGCCGATCACCCACATCGTCGTCGTGGCGGTCAGCAGCCGCAGGAACGGATCGACGGAGCGCCGTGCGATACGCATGCCGGTGTAGGCGAACAAGCCGAACAGCGCCAGCAATCCGAACCCGCCGATGAAGCCGAGCTCTTCGCCGACGA
>NZ_JBYCLE010000336.1:0-2321 GCF_057473765.1 Mycobacterium sp. TH-M106
TCGCCGCGATGGAACAACCCGCGACCCGAGCGCGCTGTCTCGACATCGGGTCCGGTACCCCGTCCACCATCCATGAGCTGGCCGACAAGATCGCCACGCTCTGCGATGCCCCCGAACCGAAAGTCGTGGGAAAATTCCGCGACGGCGACGTACGCGCCGCGAGATGCGACATCGAGCCGGCAACCAAGGAACTCGACTGGCGCCCCACATGGGCGCTCGAGGACGGCATGCGCGCCCTGCTCGACTGGATCGGCGAGCAAGCCCAATCCCCGCTCTAGCCAAGCGATCACACGCATGGGGCTGCCACCCGCACGTGAAATCGGTGGTTGGGCCCTAGCTGCGCAGCCGCCGCTACTTTTGCTTCACCGGAAGACTCGCCGGGACTTCCCGAGATCCCCTCGCGCGGTGGATCACCGTGATCGAGTCGTACGCTTCGACCTTGTCGATCAGCGTCGTCGCAAGGGGAACTCGGTGTTCACGCACGCGGGCCGGTTGGCCCACCTGGAAGCGCAGTCCGCTGGTCGCCGAGAAATAGTGGGCGTGCATCGAGTCGATGAGCCATTTCGTCAGGTCGGTGAATGACATCGGATCGTCTCGGAACTTGGGCCAGTAGTTGGCGTGGATGTAACTGGTCAGGTGCCGGCGGTGGCGGTGTTGCCGTTGTGGCTTGTGATGTTTTTGTGACTTGATGGGCGTGTCGTGTTGATTCGGGTCGCATCCTGCGAATCATGATGGGGTGTCTGATGGTCGGCGTCCGTCCTACGAGGAGCTTGCTGCGGAGAACGCGGCGCTGCGGGTGGTGATCGAGGAGTTGCGGGCCGAGATCGCCGATCTGAAACGTCAACTCGGGCAAAACTCGCAGAACTCGTCGAAGCCGCCGTCAACGGATTCGCCGTTCACCAAGCCGGCGCCGAGGTCATTGCGTCGCCGCAGTGGCCGCAAGCCGGGTGGCCAGCCAGGGCATCCGGGATCAACACTGACGTTGGTCGATGACCCCAACGAGACGCTACGCCACGAGCCCGGCCCCTGCGGGGGGTGCGGCGCGGACCTGGCCAGCGCCCCGGAGGTGGGTGTGCAGCGCCGCCAGGTGTTCGACCTGCCCCCGATGACGGTGCGAGTCACCGAGCATCGGCTCATCGCGCGGCGCTGCGATTGCGGTGTCACCACTTGCGGCGCCGCCTCGGCTGGTGTGACCGCACCCGTGCAGTACGGGCCCCGGATCACCGGGATCGTGCTGTATCTGTATGTGGGGCAGTTCCTGTCGAAGAAACGCACCGCCGAGGCGCTGGCCGAGCTGTTTTGCACCCCGATGTCGCATGCCACCGTGTCGGCGATGGCCGAACGCGCCGCCGATGGGCTCGACGGCTTCTGCGGCGCTGTCAAAGCGCGGATCGCTGACGCGCAGGTGGCCGGGTTCGATGAGACCGGGCTGCGGGTGGCCGGCAAGCTGACCTGGGTGCACTGCGCCCGCACCGATACCGACACCTTGATCACGTGTCACCCCAAACGCGGCCGCGAAGGAATCAACGACGCCGGTGCGCTGACCGGCTTCCACGGTGTTGCCGTGCATGACGCATGGGCGCCCTATGACACCTACACCGATGCCGCCCATCAGCTGTGCTGTGCTCACGCGCTGCGAGAGTTGCAGGCTGTGGCCGACACCGTGGCGCCGGACACCGACGGGTGCTGGGCCGAGCAGACCGCCGACGCGCTCGTCGCGATGCAGCGCCTGGTCACCGAAGCCCTCGCCGCCGGCCTCGACACCCTCGATGAGGATGCGCTGACCCGACAAGTGCATCGTTACCGCTGCAGCACCCAGACCGGACTCAGCCAGACCGCCGCCCGCTCGGACAAGCTGATGAAGAAACACAATGCGCTCGCCCGCAGGCTCATCGACCGACAAGACGACTACCTGCGATTCACCACCGACTGGCGAATACCTCCGGACAACAACGGATCCGAACGCGACATCCGGATGATCAAAGTCCGCCAGAAGGTGTCCGGCTGCCTACGCACCCTCACCGGCGCCAAACAGTTCTGCGCCATCCGAAGCTACCTATCCACCACAGCCAAACACGGTAGGAAATCCTTCGACGCCCTCGTCATGCTCGCAGAGGGCCAACCCTGGCTGCCCGCATAACCTGACCAGTTACTCGGTGTCGACGTGCTGGCGGTGCAGCAGCATCGTCGCGAGTGTGTCCGGATCACCGAGCAGGCCGGCGAGCAGGTGGCCGGGGGTGATCTCGGCGGCGCCTGCGCCGTGGGCGTCGTTCTGCGCGGCGACGACGGCGCTGCGGGCCCGCGGCGTGAAGCGCCCGAAG
>NZ_JBYCLE010000337.1:0-4346 GCF_057473765.1 Mycobacterium sp. TH-M106
AGGCCGGGCCACCAACGCCCGCCGACGGGACGGCTCTGACCAACACCTGCGTGTTGGTGAAACCAGCCCGGCTGACGCGGGAACTGACGTTCACGCCGCACCAGCAGCCTGAACCGACGACGCCCGAGAAGGGCGGTGACGAACACTCAGCAGAGTTGTTCGACACGCTTTAACGCCGGTCCTCGATCGGAAGTAGGGGGCGCAGCCAGTCGTGGACCCGAATAACCCTGGCGGCTTCCTGCCAAATGGCGCCGCCGCCAAGTCGGGCCTGAACAAGGCAATCTTGTCGAAAGGCTGGTACCGGTTCGAGCAAGCACTGACGTCTGTGTCGCGCTACACCGGGACCCAAGTGGTGCAAGTTCCGGCAGCGTACACGTCGCAACGCTGCTCGGCATGCGAGCATGTGGACCCGAAATCCCGTGAGAGCCAAACGATATTCCGGTGCACCCACTGCTTGCGCCACTCTGCGCCGGCAGACGAACATGCCGCACGCAACATACTCAGGGCTGGACTGGCCCTACACACCGCAACCGCGGCGTAAAAGAAGCCGGTCACTTCCAGCGGCCGGAGAAGTCACCTGCGACCACATCTGGTCCAGGCGTCGGCGAGACTGCAGATGCTTGTTGCCGGTGAGGCGTCGCATCCGCCGCGCCTGCGCCAGCGCTGCGGCAGTTTCGACGTAGAGGAGCCTCGATGACACGATCTCGTCGGCGTCGTCCCAGAATCGCTGGCACGCCTGGCTGGTCGGTTCGTCGATCAGCAACGGCACGAAGGCCGAGGTGTCCAGATAGCCGATCACCTACGCTGGTCGCCGACCAGATCGCTGACTATCCCAGCACAGGCCAGCGGTGTCGGCGCGGGGTGTTTACGCGTTCGTGCACGCTGGACGCGGCCCTCCGCGCGGAGTTGCTCCAACTTCGTCGGCCGCTGTACCGGCACGATGCGCGCGATCGGGCGTCCATGATCGGTGACAGTCACGGTTCGCCCTTCGCGAACCTGCGCCAAGTGCCGGCTTAACTGATCACGCAGCTCTCGAACGCCGATCTCCACGTCAACCAGCCCGTCAAAGTGACCATCTAACTCAGCAAGATTAAAGCCACAAAGTTACCGGGTCCCGTTGCGGCTCAGCGCCGCGGGGCAGGAGGGGATTTTTGCCGCGCCGCTGCCAGCCGGCTGGCGAACTCCGGTGAACGCACCGACGTCGCCTGCGGTCCCAGTTCGGTGCGTTTGGCGAACTCGTGCTGCTCGCTGTCGATCGAGCCCGGGCTGGCGGTGACCCGCATCGTTGCCTTGGTCGCCAGCACGACGTCGCGCGGAGCCGCCGCGGGCCCGGCGGCCAACGCCAATGCGGCGGCGACCGGATCATCGGCGACCTGCAGCGCCAGCCCGTGCCGCACGGCGGCTTCGGCATCGAAACGCATCCCGAACAGCAGTGTCGCCCGAGCGACTTGCGGTCCCACCGCCCGGTGCAGCATCCAGCTGGCACCTCCGCCGGGGTGCAAGCCCAACTGCTGGAACCGGGCGTCGAACACCGCGGCCGGCCCGGCGACGCGCACGTCGGCGGCCAGCGCCAGGTTCAGCCCGGCGCCGACCGCCGCGCCGTTGACGGCGGCGGCGGTGGGCAGGCTGCACTCGGCGACCGCCATGAAACCGTCGTAGAGCCGCAACAGTCCGTCCTCGGTGGCGTCCCCCAGCGCGGACAGGTCGGCCCCGGCGCAGAACGCCCGGCCAGCGCCGGTGACCACCACCGCATGCACGTTCGGATCGGCCTCGGCCCGTCGCACCGCGGCGCGCAGCTGCGCCGACATCGCGCCGGTGACCGCATTGCGCCGGTTGGGATCGTTGACGGTGATCAGGGCCACCCGGTCGGCGACGCTGAACAGGACATGGTTGGAACCGGAACCGGCGCCGGTCATCTGGATTCTCCACTGCCGCACATCACCACAGCATCTCTTGACACGGCGGCGGGCGCAGCGGATTGGGACCCCGACAATCGTCGACGCCGGCTCGGCTTGTGCTAGCGCGTTCCCGGGCAGCAATTTTGCCGCCCTCGGGCCTGGCGTCACCGTATTCTGTCAGCGCATGCATCGCATCGAAACATGAACGCAAGCGAATGGAAGCTCTCGGGTGGCCCATCGCCGCAACATCAAGGTCAATCGTCGGACGCGTGGGGTTCAGGCGGCGTACGGGCGTGGGCGCGCCGTTGGCTTAAGCACGGCTGCGGCGGTGCTTGTGGCGTTCGGGGTGACGCCGTTGGCGACCCTTGCGCCGCCGGCGCGGGCCGACGTCGTCGACGACGTGATCGATCAGGTCTTTGCGCCGTTTATCGATACGGCGGCGAACACCGTGGAGGCTGCGGCGGTGACGCCGACCGCGTGGTTGTCGACGGCGGATTTGACCGCGTCGCTGCAACACTCCGTCTACCTCCCGCTGCACACCGGCATCGAGGACTGGATTCGCAGCAACCTCGGTGAACAGGTTGATGGCTTCGTCAACACGCTGTTCGGGTCGGATGTGATCGGCAATGGTACGGCCGGGACGGCAGCACATCCCGACGGCGGCGCCGGCGGGTGGCTGTTCGGCGACGGCGGCGCGGGTTGGAACAGCACCTTCGCCGGTGTTGTCGGCGGTGATGGTGGTGCGGCCGGAATCTTCGGCAACGGAGGTTCCGGCGGCGACGGTGGTGAGGGCAGCGCGGGTGGCGACGGTGGCCCCGGTGGCTGGTTGATGGGGATCGGCGGTGCGGGCGGCCACGGTGGTGAGGGCAGCGCGGGTGTGCTCGGTGGTGTGGGCGGCGACGGCGGTGCCGGTGGTCACGGGAACGGTTGGTTGTTCGGCGTCGGCGGCAACGGCGGCAACGGTGGTGACGGCACCGACGGCGGCAACGGCGGCAACGGTGGCGACGGCGGCGACGGCGCCGGACCGTTCGGCAGCGGCGGCAACGGTGGCAACGGCGGTGACAGCGGGATAGGCGGCGCCCCGGCCGGGTTGCCGGCGCTGGGCGGCGCCGGCGGCAACGGCGGCCTGCTCGGCGACCACGGCACGGTCGGCCATTACGGCACCGTCACCGGCGTCGCGCCGGGTGCTAACGCGCGGGCGCCGGCCGCGAGCACCGACGGTCTGGGCGATCTGCCGATCAGCACCACCGGCACCTGGCTGACCGACAGCTCTGGACGCGTCGTCATCCTGCACGGACTCAACGAGGTGTACAAGGTAGCGCCGTATGAGCCGGCCGCCGACGGATTCGGCAACAACGATGCAGCGTTTTTGGCCGCCAACGGTTTCGACGCCGTCCGGGTGGGCATCCTGTGGGCTGGCGTGGAGCCCGAACCCGGTGTCTTCAACGACGCCTATCTGGCCTCGATCGCCCAGACCGTGCAGACGCTGGGCAAATACGGCATCGTCAGCGTCCTCGACATGCACCAGGACTCTTACGCCAGCCCGTTCCAGGGCGAAGGGGCGCCAGAGTGGGCGGTGCAGACCGGTGGGGCGCCCAATATCCACTTCGGGTGGTCGGACGACTACCTCCTCGACCCCGCGGAGAATCACGCCTGGGATGCGTTCTGGTCTAATGCTCAAGCACCGAATGGTGTTGGGCTGGAAAACGATTACGCACAGATGTGGGAACACGTTGCGAACTACTTCGACAGCCGCCCCGACCTCAAAGACGACGTGGCCGGCTTCGAGATCATGAACGAGCCGGGAGCGGGCTCACAGGAGCTGCCGACCATCTTGGGCAACCCACACTTCGGCGCACAGGAGCTGACCCCCTTCTACAACCAGGTGGCGTCGGCGATCAGGGCCGTCGACCCATCCACACCGGTGCTGTTCGAACCGACCACCATCACCGAGGAGGGGCTGTTCCCCACCAGCCTGGGCACGGTGGACCAGCCGCACACGGTTTTCTCGTTCCACAACTACTGCGACCCAATCGGCATCGACATCCCTTGCGGATTTACTAGCGAACTTTTCGTCAACCGCGCCGAGCAGTATTCGGACTTGCACGATATCCCGGCTTTGATGACCGAGTTTGGGATACCGCCCAGTGACCCGATGCACGCCGCCGACCAGGCCCGGGTCGGCTGGCTGGAGTGGGCCTACACCAGCCAGGGCGACATCACCGGTGGAGGGCGCTCGGAGTCGTTGGTGTACAACCCCCACGCGCCACCGACCGGCGACAACGTCAACACCGCGCACCTGGAGACACTGGCCGAGCCGTACCCGCAGGTGATCGCCGGCATCCCGAATTCGTACTCGTTCGAGCACGGCACGTTCACACTCAGCTACTCCACCGAGATGGCGAACGGGTCGGGCCACTTCCCGGCCGGCTCACAGACCGACATCTC
>NZ_JBYCLE010000338.1:0-16409 GCF_057473765.1 Mycobacterium sp. TH-M106
GTCCAGCAGCTGCCAGCCGGTGTCGCCGACCACCCGCGGCCAGAAGTAGCGCAGCTGCCGGCGCGCGGCGGCGTGGAAGGTCAGCGCCTGCACGGATCCCACCGCGGCATCTCCTCCGCCACCCGAGCGTGTCGCGGCACCCAGCGCACGCAGCCGGGAACGCATCTCACCGGCGGCACGCTGGGTGAACGTCACCGCCAGCACCTGACCGGCTGCGACGTGACCGGCGGCGACCAGTTGGGCGATCCGGTGAGTGATGGTGCGGGTCTTGCCGGTGCCCGCACCGGCCAGCACGCATACCGGGCCCCGCGGTGCCAGCACTGCCTCGCGCTGCTGGTCGTCGAGGCCGGCAATCAGCGGGTGCAGCGAATCCGCTGAGTGCGATGTCATGTCGTCCATCTTGGCAGGGGCCGCTGACGCCGTTCGGGCATCGGCGCGCCAACCGATTACAGTGAGAGGTCTATGACAGCCAGCGATGCGCCACTCACGATCTACACGACACGCTGGTGCGGCTACTGCCGCCAGCTCAAGGTCGCGTTGAAGAAATTCGGGATCCGCTACGACGAGGTCGACATCGCGGCTGAGCCGACCGCGGCGGCGTTCGTCGCGTCGGTCAACCACGGGAACCGGACCGTGCCGACGGTACGTTTCGCCGACGGCTCAACGCTGACCAATCCGACCGGACGCGAGGTCAAGGCCAAACTCACCGAACTAGCCCAGCTCACCGGGGACGTTTGACCGGGCTGCTGCCTCAGTCTGCCCAGGCCCACGACTCGATGATCACCCGGGCGATCGACACCGCGCCGGGCAGAAGGAGTTTCGGCTCTGACTCGCCGGCCCGGTCGTTGACGCCGGCACCGCTGGTCCAGTCGCCGGCATCCAGTGCGGCGCGGACCTCGCCGCGGGTGAACCACGCCGCCTCGGTGATCTCACCGTCGCTGAACATGAAATCCTCGGCCGGGTCGCCGACGGCGTGGAAGCCGACCATCAGCGAGCGTGGGAACGGCCAGGGCTGGCTTCCCAGGTAGCGCACGTCGTGAACGGTCAGCCCGATCTCCTCGCGGACCTCCCGGACCACGCAGGCTTCGAACGACTCCCCGGCTTCGACAAACCCGGCCAGCAGCGAAAACCACCGCAGCGGCCACTGGTTCTGGCGGGCCAGCACCGCCCGGTCACCACCGTCATGGACCAGACAGATCACCGCCGGGTCGATACGCGGGAACTCCTCTTGCCCGCTGACCGGGTCGACCCGTGACCAGCCGTTGCGCCCCGGTCTGGTCGGCGCGCCGTCGACGGCGGAAAATCGGGCGCGGTCGTGCCAGTTCAACAGCGCGGAGGCCGACGCCACCAGCTGGGCGCTGACATCGTCGAACACCGGGCCCGCCCGGCGCAGATCCACCACGCGGGCGTTGCCCGCAGAACCGTCGGGTGCCGTTAGTGGACCGCGGACCGCCCAGACCTGACGGCCGCCTTCGATACGACCCAGCAACACCGCGTCCGGTGGTGGCGCGTCGGCCAGTTCGATCGCGTCGGCGAGCATCACCCGGCCGTTCGCTGCCAGCACCTGGTTGCGACAGTCGACCCGCAGCAGCGCCGCGTGCGCCCAGCCGGCGGTGGCGGCGTCGGCGTCGGTGCGCCCGGACCGGTCGACGCCGACCCGGGACAAAAGCGGCACCTGGCTCAGGTGAAAATCCACTAGTTGCCCACACCCCGCACGTAGAGCAGCCGGTCGCCGGCTTCGACGGCGTCAACCTCCGGCGCGTCCACCCGCAGCAACTGGCCGTCACGGACCACACCGAGCACGATGTCGCGCAGATGCCGCGGTGACCCGCCAACTTCCTTCTGCTCCACCTCCCGTTCGGCGATGGCGAAGCCGGCGTCCGGCGTCAGCAGGTCCTCGATCATCTCCACCACGTTGGGGGTGGTCGTGGCGACACCGAGCAGCCGGCCGACGGTCTCCGCAGACACCACCACCGAGTCCGCACCCGACTGCTGCAGCAGGTGTTGATTCTCCCGCTCCCGGGTGGATGCCACGATGACGGCCTTGGGCGCAATCTCGCGCGCGGTCAGCGTGACCAGCACCGAGGTGCCGTCGTCGCTGGTGGCCACCACGATCGAGGCCGCACGCTCGGCGCGTGCCTGCCGCAGCACATCGGACTTGGTGGCGTCACCGCACACAGTCACCAGCCCGGCGGTTTTGGCTTGGTCGAGCAGGGCCTGGTCGGTGTCGACGACGACGATGTCACCTGCGACGATCTCGTCACCGAGCATCGCTGCGACCGCAGTTTTGCCCTTGGTACCGTAGCCGATGACGACGGTGTGGTTGCGCACCCTGTGCCTCCAACGTTGGATTCTGAATGCCTGCCGGGATGTTTCGGTAAACGCCTCGAGCGTCGTCCCCACCAACAGGATCAGGAACGCGACCCGCAGCGGGGTGATGACCAGAACATTGACCAGGCGCGAGAACTCACTGACCGGGGTGATGTCGCCATACCCGGTCGTCGACAGCGTCACAGCCGAGTAGTACAGGCAATCCAGGAACGTCAACTGCCCGCCCCGCATGTCCCGGTATCCGTCGCGATCGATGTAGACGAAAAAGGTCGCCGCGAACAGCGCCGCCAGCGCGATGAGCACCCGGCGGTAAACCAGGCGGCCAGGGCCGGCCTGGCGCTGCGGCATCCGCAGCACACCCATGGGCGCGCCACTGGGCTGGGCGGTCAGCGTCTCGTCGAGGCCGCGCAGCGGTTGCCAGTTAATCCTGGCCACGACGGACGGTCACCGGTCAACCTGACGCACGGACACACTGTAACCGCGGCAGTCAACAATTCAACAGCGCGGCGAGCGCCCCGAGATCGGGCAACACGTCAGGGACGACGGTGGCCCCGGTACGCACGTAATGGAAGGCAGCGCGCACCGAGGATTCCGGGCAGCCCGCCAGCGCCGCCCACGCGAGCCGGTAGACACCCAGCTGAACCGCGGCCCGGCGCAACGCCTCCCGGTCGGCCGGGCGGGCACCGGTCTTCCAGTCCACCACGACGAATCCCGCGTCCTCGGCGAACACCGCGTCGATGCGTCCGCGCACGATGGTGGGCCCGGCGGCCATCTCGAACGGCACCTCGACTGCGACCGGCGTCCGGTCGGCCCACGGCGAGGCGAGAAATGCCGCCTGCAGTTCGGCCAACTCGGCTGCATCGGCTCGGGCGGTTGCGGTGTCGGCGGCGCCGGGCAGATCGGCGAGGTCGAACAGTCGCCCCACACCGTAGAGCCGCTGCACCCAGTCGTGAAACGCACTGCCGAGCAGTGCCTGCGGATCTGGGCGGGTGGGCAGCCGGCGGCGCAACCGATTCCGCGCGGCGGTGGGGTCACGGCCCAGGTCGACCAGATCGGTTGCGGAAACCTGGCTGGGCAGAGCCCGCACCGGAGACACCACCGCCCGGGCACGCTCCGCCAGCAGCGCGTCCACGTCGGCCTCCCAAGGCCTATCCCGATCTCCTTGCCGGGCAGGGTCGGCGGGGTCGGCCATGGCCGCTATTGCCGCGGTGACCAGCGCGGCTCCCCGTTCGACGTCGCCGCGGCGCGCGCCCAGCGGATCCACCGGCCAGATCGTTTCGGCAACGTTGTCGCGCAGCGGGTTCGGTTTCCCGTCACCAGGATCGGGCGCCCAGTGTTCGACGACACCGCAGTCTTGGCCGGCCACAGCAGCCGAGCCCTCGATCGCATCTTTGAGTTCACCCAGGAACTCAGACGGTCCCCGCGGCCTGGCTCCGGTGGAATCCCAGTGGTAGCCCGATACCAGCAGGGTGTCTTCAGCCCGGGTGATGGCAACGTAGAGCAGCCTGCGCTCCTCATCGACGCGTCGCTGCTGGAGTTGGCTCTGGTGCTCGGTGATCTTGTCGGACAGTTGTTTTCGGTTGGTGATGTCGCTGGTGTCGAGCACCGGCACGCCGTGTGTTCCCTTCCCGGCGCGATCCCCGCGCAGCAGCGGCGGTATCTCGGCAACATCGGTGAGCCAGCTGTTTTTCGACGCGGTCGACGGGAACACCCGGGCCACCAGGTGCGGCACCGCAACCACTTGCCACTCCAGTCCCTTCGCGGCGTGCACGGTGAGCACCTGGACCCGGTCGGCGGCGACCGCGGGAGCGGCTGCGGACAGTCCGTTCTCCACTACCGCGGCCGCATCCAGGTAGGCCAGCAGCCCCGCCGCCGATGCCGACGCCCCGGCTCGCTCGGCGTAGCCGACAACCAGGTCGGCGAACGCGTCCAGGTGCTCGGTGCCGGCCCGGTTGACGTCCGCCGGTGAGATGCTGGCCCGCACCTCGCAGTCCAGCCCGAGCACCCGGCGCAGCTCGGCGACCAGATCGGGCAACGGGTGGTGCAGATGGGCGCGCAGGGTTCTCAGCTCGTCGGCCAATGCGACGATGCGACGGTAACCGACGGCCGAATAGCCGGCCGCGGACCCTGGATCGGCGATGGCCTCGGCCAAGCAGGCGCCCTCGGCGCCGGCTTCAGCGGCGATCCGCGCCGGTGACAGCGGGCGTTTCGCGTCACGCGGGCCGTCCAGCTCGACGGCGCGGCGCCACAGCGCCACGAGGTCGCTCGCGCCGAGCCGCCACCGCGGACCGGTCAGTACCCGCATCGCGGCCGCGCCGGCCGCCGGGTCGGCGATCAGCCGCAGCGTGGCGATCAGGTCGGCGACCTCGGGTGCGAACAGCAGCCCGGCCATTCCGACCACCTCGACCGGGACACCTTTGGCACGGATCGCTTCGGCCATCGGTGCAGCGTCGCCGTTGCGCCGTACCAGCACCGCGGCCGTCGGCGGCGCGACACCGCCAGCCCGGGCCCGCTGGTAGCACTGCTGCAGGTGAGTGGCAACCCACTCCCGTTCGGCCCGCACGTCGTGCAGTAACGCTGCGCGCACGGTGCCTGCCGGTGCGCCGGAGCGCGGACGCAGGGTGCGCACCGGCCCAGCTACCGACGTCCCTGCCGGCCTCTGCCGCGCTGCCGCCGATACCGCGTTGGCCAACGCCAGCACCCGGGGCGGGTTGCGCCAGCTGGTCCGCAGCTCCAACGTCAACGCCGGGGTTCCGTCCGACCGCGGAAAGTCGGTGGCGAACTGCGGCAGGTTGGTCGCCGACGCGCCCCGCCAGCCATAGATCGACTGGATGGGATCGCCGACCGCCGTCAGCGCCAGCCCGTCGTCGACCCCGTGGCCGAACAGCGACGACAACGCGATTCGCTGGGCGTGTCCGGTGTCCTGGTACTCGTCGAGCAGCACCACCCGGTAGGTGTTCCGCAGCTCCGCACCGACCTGGCCGAACTGCGACGCCAACCGCGCTGCGGTGGCCATCTGCTGCCCGAAGTCGATCGCGTTCTCGGCCCGCATCCGCTGATGCAGCGCGTCGATGAGCGGAATCAGCTCGGCGCGTCGGGTCTGCGTGGCCAGCAACCGCAACAGGCGCTGGCTCGGCCCCGAGTCAGGCCCGCTGCCACCGGCGGGCAACGTGTGCACCAGCCGCTCCAGCTCCACGTGGGTGTCGGCCAAAGCGGCGGTGTCCACCAAGTGTTCGGCCAGCTGCCCGGCCAGCCGCAGCAGCACCGTGGTGACCGCGGCCGGGTCCTTGTCGGTGTGCAGTTCACCGCGATACTCGTTGACCACCTCGAATGCCAGCTGCCACAGCTCAGTCTCGCTGAGCAGGCGGGTATCCGGCTCGACTCCCAACAGCACACCGTGCTCGCGCAGCAGCGAGCCCGCGAAGGCATGGTAGGTACTAACCGTCGGCACACCCGCTACACCGGCGGCGTCCGTGCTCGGCCCGGTGCCCGACCCAGTGCCAGCACAACCGGGCAGTCCGGCGCCGGCCAGCCGGGCCAGCCGGGACCGCACGCGGCGAGCCAGCTGGCCGGCCGCCTTGCGGGTGAACGTCAATCCCAGCACCTGGCCGGGTGCGGCGTACCCGTTGGCAACCAGCCACACCACCCGCGCAGCCATCGTCTCGGTCTTGCCGGCGCCGGCGCCGGCGACGACGACCAGCGGGCCCGGCGGCGCGGCAATGACCGCGGCCTGCTCCGCGGTGGGTGCGGCCAAGTCGAGCAGCGACGCCAGCTCGTCCGGGTGATAACGCGGCGCAGGGTGACCGTGTTGGACCGGCCCGGTCGACGTCACCGGCCGGTCCTTGCGGTGTAGGCCGGGCAGCTGGACCGGATCGGGCAGTGCACGCAGCCGTCGTTGACCCGGGCGACGAACTGTGGTCCGGCGGTCGCCATGGCGGCCCGCCGGATAAGGTTGCGCCAGTCCTCGCGTCCTTCGGGCGTCAACGGGTTCTGCTCGCGTTCGGTGGCGGCAGTGGACGTGCTGGGCTTGCCGAGGTAGACCAGCCGGCCGCCACCGGGCTCGGCTCCGGCGGCCGACAGCCCGTCGGCGATCGCCAACTGGTACATCGCCAGCTGGGCATGTCGTTGCACGGCGTCCTTGCTGACCGGGGATTTGCCGGTCTTGACGTCGACGACGACCAGCCGACCGGCGGCGTCACGCTCGATGCGGTCGACACGCCCCCGCAGCCGGGTCTCCGGGCTGTTGGGTGTGTCGCCGGGCGTGTCCGGCTTGACCACGACCCCGGCCACATCGACTTCGACACCCGCCTCGGTCAGCTGGTGGCGAGTCGCCGCCCGCCATTGCATGAAGGTGTCCAGCATGGCGCGGTGGCGGGCCAGCTCGTTTGCCGCATACCAGGTCGCCTGGAACGGCAGCCGATCCCACACCCGGTCCAGCTGCGCCGCCAACTCGGCGGTTCCTCCACCCGGGCCGTCCGGTGCGGCGACCAGCGCGTGCACCAGCGAGCCGGTAACCGATCGCAGCAACCGATCGCGGTGGGGATCGGTTCCGCCGTGGCGCTCGACCAGCCAGCGCAGTGGGCAGTCGAGAAGAGTCTGCAGCGACGACGGCGACAGCGTGACGACGTGCCCGGTCTGCCCCGAGTCTGCGCGCCACAAGGGCTCGTCGCTGCTGACCGCAGCCATGCCGTACCAACTGTGCGGGTCAGCACCTTGCACCCCGGCTTTGGCAAGCCGAGCTAATTGTGTTGCCGCGCAGGCACGGTCGTCGTCGTCAACGGTTCCCGGCGGAGCGCACACCACGGTGCGCAGCCGGCCCACCACCGCCGCGGGCGACAACACCGGCGGTGCCGCCTCCGGCATGCCCCCGGCGTCGCCCGCACCGTCGGCCCACGGTGCCAGTTCAAAGAAAAACCTGGACGGAATCTCATCCCCGGCGTCGCCGGCGGCCCCGTCGACAGCGGTGACCACCAGCCGGCGCCGGGCTCGCCCCATCGCCGTGACCAGCAACCGCCGCTCCTCCGCCAGTAACGGCGCCCGGACCGAGGCGTCGGCGCCGACCCCGTCGAGAACGTCCAACAGCCGCTGGGTCCGCAGCACACCGCCGCGCGGAACCGTGTTGGGCCACAGCCCCTCCTGCATACCGGCGATGACCACCAGATCCCATTCGTGGCCGAGCGCGGCGTGCGCACTGAGCACACGCACGGCCTCGGAGGCCGTGGTGTCCAGGGCCGGGTCGACGAGCCGCGCACCCAGTCGCAGTGCGGCGACGTGTTCGACGAAGCCGCGCAGCGACGCCCCGGCGGTGTGCGACACGTAGTGCTCAGCGGCATCGAAGAGTGCGGTCACCGCAGCGAGGTCCTCGTCGGCGCGGGCCCCGGCGGGGCCACCGCGCGCGCTGGCCATCAGCCAGCGTTGCTGCAGGCCGGTTCGCTGCCACACCTGCCACAGTGCATAACGCGGATCCTGGCCGGCCCGGTCACTGCGCGCGGCGGCGTCGAGCACCGCCCGCACCCGGCGCAGCGGGCCGGCGTGACCGGCCGGCAACCACTGGGTGTCGCCGCCGTTGAGGGCGGCAACCAGCACGTCAGTGAATTCGCGGGGCTCCTCGCGGGCCGGTGGCGTCCCCGGGTGGCTGTTCGGGTTGTGGCGCAGCGCACGCCGCAGTCGCCGTAACGAAAGCGGGTCTACCCTGCCGATGGGTCCGCTCAGCAGCGCCAGGGCGCGTTCACCGGTCAACCCGTAGGCTGCGGCCGCCAGCACCGTCAGCAGCGCGGCCGCCGCCGGTTGCTCCGACAGCGGCCCGCCGGACGCGGACACGACCAGCGGAACGCCTGCCGCGGACAGCGCCCGCCGCAGCCGGGCAACGCTATGTGGCAGCGACCGGACGATCACCGCCATCTGCGACCACCGCACCCCGTCGACCAGGTGCGCCCGACACAGGGTATCGGCGATCAAGGCGGCTTCGGCGTGGCTGGACGCGGCCAATTGCGCTGTTACCGATCCGGTGTCGGTGCCGGTCCCTTCGAGCCGTCGGGCGACGCCGGTGCCGGGCAGCCGGCCGGCGATGCCCCGGATGGCCCGCGCCACCGCGGGGGCGCAGCGGTGCGACGCGGTGAGTGTCACCGACACCGGGTCGCCACCCTGCCGGTGCCTCCATTTCGCCGTCGACAGCGCCCCAGGCTCGGCGCCGCGGAAGCCGAAGATCGCCTGGTCGGGGTCGCCGGCGATGACGGTCAGCCCGACACCGGCGGCCAGCACCCGCACCAGCCGGGCTGCCTGCGGGTCGAGTTGCTGTGCGTCGTCGACCAGCAGCAGCCGCAGGCGGGCGCGTTCGGCGTTCAGCAGCTCCGGGTCGGCTTCGAAAGCATCCAGCGCGGCCCCGATCAGCTCAGCGGCTCCCAACGCTGGCACGGTGGCCTGCGGCGCGGCCATGCCCACGGCTGAGCGCAGCAGCATGACCTGCTCGTACTGCCGGGCGAACCTGCCCGCCGCCGCCCATCCGGGGTGACCGTAGCGCTGACCCAACCGTTCAAGCTGGGCCGGATCGGTGCCGCGCTCGGCGGACCGGGCCAGCAGGTCGCGCAGTTCGGTGGCGAAACCGGCGGTGCCCAGCGCCGGACGAAGCGATTCCGGCCAGGCGTCTGCCCGGTCACCGGCGAGCAATTCGCGAACGATGCTGTCCTGTTCGGCACCGGTGATCAGCCGCGGCGGCGGATCACCGGCACGCTGCGCGGCCAGTCGCAGCACCGCGAACGCGTACCCGTGCACGGTCCGCACCAGCGGCTGGCGGACCACCGTCGGCAGCCCGCACCGCTTCCGGCAGCCGGCCAACAGCGTGGTGGTCAGCGCCGTGCGGGCGCGGGCCGGAAGGCGGCCGGCACCGGTCAACAGCAGGACGGATTCCGGATCGACTCCCGAGGCGATGTGGGCGGCGGCCGAGTCGATCAACAGGCTGGTCTTGCCGGTGCCCGGACCGCCCCGCACCTGCACCAGGCCCCGCGATGCGGGATCGAGCGCAGTTAGGGCTGCCGAGTCCCAGTGGTGGCTCATAGGGGTATGACACCACCGGGGTCCGACAAGCCGGTGAAACCGGCGGTCAGCGGCGGGCTGCTCCGCGCCTACCGGCTCGGGCGCCAGCGGACCGGTCCCGCCCACAGCGAAGGCTTGCCGCGGCCGGAGCGCGCATCGGTGACAGGTATGTGCACCGCAGTGACGGCTCTCCGATCCCGGTCTTTCCGGTCCGTTCTGGCGACCCTGACGGTCCGGTCATACTCGGCCCGACGGCGGGGATCACGCAACAGCTCGTAGGCTGCCAGAATCTGTGCCAGTTGTTCGTCGGCGCTCACATTCGACGCATCCGTACGCGTGTCCGGATGATAGGCGCGCAACTGGCGTCGGTAGGCGCGGGTGATCTCATCCGGTGTCGCAGCGGGCGAAACACCGAGTGTCGCATACGGGTCAGGCCTCATCCGGCACCGGCGATTTCACGTCCCGGGTCAGTCCGCCCGACGGCCTCAGGCGTCGATCGGTTGGCGCTTGCCGTCGTGGGCGACCGCGATGCGGCGAGGCTTGGCCTCCTCGGCCACCGGAATGGTGAGACGCAGAACGCCGTCGTGGTAGCCGGCCTCGATCTTGCCGGTGTCGAGGTTCTCGCCGAGGAACAGTTGCCGACTGAACACGCCGCGCGGGCGTTCGGCCGACACCGTCTCTAGCCCCGGGTCGAGGTCCGGGCGATCGGCGCGGACGGTCAGCACATTGCGCTCGACATCGAGGTTGATCGAGTCGGCCTGCACACCGGGTAGATCGAACTCGACGACGAACTGTTCACCGTCCCGCCAGGCATCCATCGGCATAACCGCGGGCCGAGCCACCGTACCGAGCATGTGTTGGGTCAAACGGTCGAGTTCACGGAACGGATCGGTACGCATCAACATGATGGTTCACCTCCCGATGAGGCTGCATGATCTTTGGTTCGGACTGCAGATATTATATGTACTCGCTGGCATATTCTGCCACCGGGATTTTGCACGTTTGTTGACTAAACTGACGGGACGGAACAGCGTTGAACCCGAACTCGACATCTCGGTCCGCACGTGGCGTCTACGGCATCTCGGTAGCGTCCGAACTGTCCGGCATCACAGCCCAGACGTTGCGGCACTACGAGCGCCGGGGGCTGGTTACCCCGGTCCGCACCGAAGGCAGCACCCGCCGCTACAGCGACGACGACCTGGAGCGCCTCAAACGGATCAGCGAACTCGTCGGGAAGGGTGTGAACCTGGCCGGCATCGGCCACATCCTCGACCTGGAAAGCAGGAACACCCAACTACAGACGCACAACACCCGGCTGCAGTCCGCAAACGCGAAATTGAAAGCCGATCAGCCGGCATGGCGCCGGTGAGCGACGCGCAAGTGGAACGGGTACGCGCCCTGATCAGCGCTATCCCCGCGGGCCGGGTCGCCACCTACGGCGACATCGCAGCCGCCGCAGGGCTTTCCACTCCGCGCACGGTCGGTTGGATTCTGCGGATCGATGGCTCGGACCTGCCCTGGCATCGAGTGATCAGAGCCTCCGGGAGACCGGTGCCGCAGCTGCGCACCGCCCAACTGGAACTGCTGCGCGCCGAGGGGGTTCTGGCCGTCGAGGGCCGCGTGAATCTGCCCGCGGTACGTCATCAGTTTGCGAAGCCGACCCGTTACAGCGCCAGCCGAATCAGGGCGGCGGATCGGGCCAGACCCGGGAACGCCTCGGCGGTCGAGCGGGGATGAAGGGCATGAACCGCCAGTCGGAACATCAACGCGCGCAACAGCATCTGCGGCCATTCCGGCAGGGTTTCCCAGCGCTCGATCAACCCGTCGTCGGCGTCACCCCACGACAGTGCGTCCACCACCACCACCCCGGCGGCCCAGGACGCGGGTCGCCAATACGGCGTGATGTCGGTGATGCCGGGCGCAGCGGCGCCGAGGAAGAGCACCGTACCGTACAAGTCTCCGTGCACCACCTGATTGGGACTCCTCGTCGCCCTGCGCAGCCCGGCGAGCTGGTTGATCAGCTCGATCGAACGTTGCCCGTCCACCGACCCTGGGGCAACCTGGGCACCCGGCTGCAGCGAGGCCAGCGGCCGATCCTCCCACGCAGCGCGGTCAGCGGCGATGAAGACGTCGACATCGGCCCACGGTGCCACCGGGGCCTGGGTGAGAAACCGGGGTCGTTCCAGCTTCGCAGTAGCCTCGTGCAGCCGAACAGCCGCCGAAACCACCTCGTCGTAGCGGGGCTCCGGTGTGCCGGCAACCAAGGTGTCCGCCCGCCATCCCGAAACCACGTACCTCCCGTCGGTAGAGCGCACCGGGCGAGCCAGTCGAATACCGTCGACGAACAGCGTCTCGCGCACTTTGGCCGACCAGGCGGCCCGCGCGTGATCGGCCACCATGGACAGCACCACTTCGCCGCACTTCCAGCCGCCCTCCCAGCCGACGCCCAGCGGTGCGGGATGTGCGTCCCG
Organism: Mycobacterium sp. TH-M106; assembly: GCF_057473765.1. Taxonomy (NCBI): domain Bacteria; kingdom Bacillati; phylum Actinomycetota; class Actinomycetes; order Mycobacteriales; family Mycobacteriaceae; genus Mycobacterium; species Mycobacterium sp. TH-M106. Next base: position 11,835 of record NZ_JBYCLE010000338.1, read on the forward strand.
TAAACCGAACGCCGTCAACACGTGTTCGGGTGGCGCCTCGACAGTCACACCGTCAGCGTACGATGCGCACCACGCGAAAACCGGTCAGTACACCACTATTAGTACATCAGCATGTCGGGCTGCATCTGCTTGGCCCACGCCACAATTCCGCCCTGCAGGTGAACCGCGTCGGAGAAGCCGGCCTTCTTCAGCACCGCCAGCGCCTCGGCCGATCGAACGCCGGTCTTGCAGTACAGCACCGACATCGCATCCTGCGGCAACTTGGCCAGGCCCCCACCGGAGTCGATCGACGACTTCGGGATCAGCTGGGCGCCATCGATATGGTTGATGTCCCATTCGGCCGGCTCACGCACATCGATCAGGGCCACCTGCCGGCCCGATCTCAGCAGCTCTCGCAGTTCCAACGGCGTGATAGTGCAGTCCGCGACTGCTTGGGCGGCGTCGTCGGAGATCACCCCGCAGAACTCGTCGTAGTCGATCAACTCGGTGATTTTCGGGGTGGCCGGGTCCTTGCGGATGGTGACCGTGCGGTAGCTCATCTCCAGCGCGTCGTAGATCAGCAACCGGCCCAACAGCGGTTCACCGATCCCCATGATTAGTTTGATCGCCTCGGTGCCCATCACCGATCCGATGCCAGCGCACAAGATGCCCAGCACACCACCCTCGGCGCAGGACGGCACCGTGCCCGGCGGCGGCGGTTCGGGATACAGGTCCCGGTAGTTGAGCCCGCGCCCGTCGGGCGCATCCTCCCAGAACACCGAGGCCTGGCCCTCGAACCGGTAGATCGAGCCCCACACGTACGGCTTGTGCGCCAGCACTGCCGCGTCGTTGACCAGGTAACGGGTGGCAAAGTTGTCGGTGCCGTCCAGAATCAAGTCGTAGCTGCTGAACAGCTCGACTGCGTTCGATGCCGTCAGCTGTACCTCGTGCGGCCGCACCTGAACCATCGGGTTGATCTCGGCGATCGAGTCGCTCGCACTGACCACCTTGGACCGGCCGACGTCCGACACCCCGTGGATCACCTGGCGCTGCAAGTTGGATTCGTCGACCACATCGAAGTCGACGATGCCGATGGTGCCGACCCCGGCCGCGGCCAGGTACATCAGCGCCGGCGCCCCCAGCCCGCCGGCCCCGATCACCAGCACCCGGGCGTTCTTCAACCGCTTCTGCCCGTCGACACCCACGTCGGGAATGATCAGGTGCCGGCTGTAGCGTGCGACTTCATCCCTGCTCAGCTCCGGCGCCAGCGCAACCAGCGGCGGCAAGGGCGACACTGGTTCCCTCCTCAAACTCCTCAAAAAATTACCTGCCGTAACCATCACAGCAGCTACTGGGATCAACGGCAACCAGCCAGCCGGGCTTCCCTGAAGTCCGGGCTAGGGGATGGGGTATGGCCACGGGTTGAACCGGCAGGCCTTGCCGTCGGGCTTGACCCACTCCGGGTCGAAAGCCGAGGCGTCGCCGTTGGAGGTGCCGAAGGTCTGCTGCATCATCACCGGTGCCAGACCCCCCTGCTTGTCACAGGGTTCGTGGTGTTCGTAACCGATGGCGTGACCGACCTCGTGGTTGATCAGGTACTGCCGGTAGGAGCCCACGTCGCCCTGGAACGGCACCGCACCGCGCACCCACCGGGCCTCGTTGATGAATACCCTCGGCTGCGCATCCGGCCCGTAGGCCGGGTTGTAGCAGGACGCTTCCAGCGGAATCTCATAGCCGCAGCCAGCGCGGACCGTCATCGGCGTGGACAGCGAGATACGGAAGTCAGGGCTCTCCCCGCTGGCCCCATCGATCCGCACGAACGCGATCTGCGGATTATGCGTCCAGCCCTTGGGATTGCTCAGTGTCTGGTCGACCATTCGGGCGAACGCCTCGTCACCGCCGAACGCCGCGGTGTCGATGCCGCTTTCGACCTCCACGGTGTAGGCGAACACCTTCGCGGTGCCCTGGCCGATCTTGGGCTCCGTGCCCGGGACGACGTACCAGGTGTCGGCGCCGGCCTCGGTGAACGGGCCACCGCCGGGCAGCATCCCGGTGGGCAGGTTGATGTCGAACTCGGTCAAGCCGCGCGGCGGCGCACCGATGATCGCCGTCCCCGCCGACCCGATCGTCGGCGGGCTCTGAATCGCCTCCTCGGAGACGGGCGCGGACACCCCGGTTCCGGTCACCGTCTGATACACCACTACACCGGTGAGCACCACCAACACCGGGATCGCATACGCACGCCAGCCGTAGGTGGACACAAACCGGCCCAGCCAGGTCTGCTTGCGCAAGCGCTGGTGGGTGTCGCGGTCGGCCCGGGTCCGGCCGGTGCTGGCAGCGAGGGGGTCGCGCTGAGCACGCAACGGCTCTCGCCACTGATCGCGAAGCGCCAGCGCTCGACCGGCTCCGCCGGAACCCGGGTGATAGGTCACCGCCCCAGAATGGCACAACCGCCGCCGGCAGCCGTTCTCCGGCACACCAGTCGGGCCATTTCCGTCAGCGATTGTGAGCGACTGTGAGCGCTGCTTCCGGGGCGTTAGGAGCCCCGGGTAGTAGGGTCGTTGTCATGCAGCGACCGTGAGCGAAGCGGTTGCAGCGACCACGCGCCACCCCCGGGGAAACCAGGGAAACCAGATTGAGGACTTGATGAGCGAACCGGCCGACACGGCCGAACCCCGACTGACTAGCCGCACCGAACCGCCCGCGCGTGACCGGACCAGCATCCAAGTGGCGGCAGGCGCCAACCGCCGGGGCAGCCGGTTGCCCCGCGACGAGCGTCGCAGTCAGCTGCTCATCACGGCCAGCGAGGTCTTCGTCGACCGCGGCTATCACGCGGCCGGCATGGACGAGATCGCCTACCGGGCCGGGGTCAGCAAACCGATTCTTTACCAACACTTCTCGTCGAAGCTGGAGTTGTATCTGGCGGTGCTGGACCAGCACGTGGAGAAGTTGGTCTCCGGAGTGCGACAGGCGTTGGGCACCACCACCGACAACCGGGAGCGGCTGCGCGCGGCGGTACAGGCATTCTTTGACTTCATCGACCACGACAGCCAGGGTTATCGACTGATTTTCGAGAACGACAACGTCGTCGAGCCGCAAGTGGCGGCCCAGGTGCGGGTGGCCACCGAGTCGTGCATCGACGCGGTGTTCGACCTGATCAGCCACGACTCCGGGCTCGACCCGCACCGTGCCCGGATGATCGCGGTGGGCCTGGTGGGCGTCAGCGTCGACTGTGCCAGATATTGGCTGGACACCGACCGCCCCATTTCCAAAGACGACGCCGTCGAAGGTACCGTGCAATTCGCCTGGGGCGGGCTGTCACACGTGCCGCTCAGCCGGTAGCCCCGAAACCCACCCGGCGGGAGTCGCCGACCCCGATCTCGACGTAGGCGATCTTGGCGGTCTGCACCAGGAAGCGGCGGCCCTTTTCGTCAGCGAGAGTGAGCACCCCTGGGCCCTCTGAGCCCGCTGAGCCCTTGCCCAACGCTTTGGTGACCAGTTCCTCAACCTCATCGGGTGTCTGCGTGCTGGTGAACACCAGCTCGCGTGGGCTGTCGGTGATCCCGATCTTGACCTCCACGCTGGCCCCTTTCGGCTAAAGGCGTCTTGTTGACGACCGCAGCATGCAGGCTAGTGGACAACCCGATCACTTGTCCGCGCCGGTCGTCGCGACGGGCGGTTGCGGACAACAACGATGCGGTAACGCGCCCGCGCGCCGACCCGGTCCGGCGGCACCGGACCTATACCGTCAGCGTGGTGAGCCATCTCATCAGCAGCGGCCGGTACCGCCCGGATGAGCCGGTCGACTACGAGGACTATCCGCATAGCGAAGGTACCGACTACCCAGACGACGACGATTACCTGCCAGAAGCCGGCCGTCGCCGGCACCCGGCGGCTGTCATTGGCGCGGTCGTGTTGGCGGCTGCTGGCCTCGGCGCCGCCGCCATCCTCAACAGCGACAGCACCGGCTCACAGGCGACGGTGCGCCCCGTGGGACCGGTGGGATCGCGGCCGACGATCACCAACGTCCCGCACCCAACCACGACCACCACCCCCGCGCCGCCACCAGAGCCACTGCCCCCCCAGTCGGCGGAAACCATCACCACGCCGACCCCGAACCGGCCCACCCCGACGTCGCCGGCGGCCCCCGTGCCGCTGCGGCCGGTGGCCCCCGTGCCGCCGCGGGCGCCCGCCGTGCCGCCGCTGAATCCGCGCACCGTCGGCTATACGGTCACCGGCACGAAACAGCTTTTCGACCTGGTCACCGTCATCTACACCGACGGCCAGGGAGTGCCCCGCACCGACTTCAACGTTGCGCTGCCGTGGACCAAAACGGTCGTGTTGGACCCGGGCGTGCACCTCAAGTCCGTGATTGCGACCAGCCTGTCCGGTCGGCTCGGCTGCGCGATCACCAACGCCGAGGGTCAAGTCATCGTCACGTCGACCAACAACACGTTCATCGCGACCTGCGCGCGGTAGACCGTTCACCCGCGCAGCGGACGATCAAGCCAGGCCCAGTTCCCGCATCCGTTCGTCGTGGGTGTGCTGTAGCCGGTCGAAGAACCCGGCCAGGTGGGTCAGGCCGTCGGGCCCGGA
>NZ_JBYCLE010000339.1:0-1695 GCF_057473765.1 Mycobacterium sp. TH-M106
CCGGTCAGATCGGCCAGTTCCCGCAACAGCCCCATCCCGGCGTGCGACACCACCCCGCGACCGTCCGCCGATACTTTCACCCGCCGCGCCACCGCGATACCCTTCACTTGCGAAGTGCCTTCCGCTCGCCATATGGAAACCTAGAGAATTCCCATTATGCGTTGCAGGACAGGCACTTTCGCGCATCAACACCCAGCCACGTCGGCATTCCGCGAAAAATCCGAGCTAAGTCCCGCATTGATCACCGCAATGATCGTGGCACCGGTGATCAGTTGCGGCGGTGGTCATCCCGGCGCATCCGGGCCGTTCGTCCAACCGCGGTTACCGCCGCCAGCCCCGCCATCACGAGAAGGATCAGCGCCGAATATCGCGCGGACCCGACGAGGGTCAATAACAGCGGCAGGCCGAAGCCCAGGTAACTCAGCGCGTAAAACGCCCCGGTGAGGCTGCCGCGCAGCGCTTGCGGTGCAGCGGCTTCCAGGTCTAGCAAACCCTCACGCAGGCACAACCCGGACGCGCATCCCAGGACGAGGAGCAGTATGAGGGCCAATTCCACCGGTATGGTAACAGGGGCCGCCGCAGTTACCGCATAACCGAGCGCTGCCAGCAGCGCGCCGACTGTCCCGGTTTGCCGGCCGAACCCGCGTGCGCGCGCTACAACCTGAACAGCCCCGCTGGCACCATTGGTGATCAGCGCGGCCGTCCCCGCAGCCAGAGGAGCGGCGAGTTCGGTATGGACGCGGGTTGGGACCGTGACGAACGCCAATGTGACTGAGCCGAATACCCACGGCGCCAATGGCATGGCCCAACTCAACGCGCGCTTGCTCCCGTGACGCGAAAGCGCTGTTGGCTCTGGGGCGGCGGCGGTTGTCGCCGCGATCTCGACCGGCCGGCGCGCGGCGACGAGGACGGCAAGCGTCGCCACCGTGAGAAGTCCGGCGGCGATCCCGAAGGATGCTCGGATGCCCGGGTGTCCGGTTAAGGTAATGGCGCCCGCGGCGAAGGGCGCGATCGCGAAACCGGTGATCAACACGGCACCGGCCGTTGCCGCGCCGCCAGGCCCCTTCAGATCCGCGGCCCAAGCCGTGCAGGAGCTCATCGCAAGTCCGACGCCGAACCCGACGAACACACGTCCCGTCAGCAACACGTCGGCGTGCTGTGAGAACATCATGGCCACCGTGCCGATCAGCGCGGCAGTCGATCCGGCACAAGCCACCGGCTTTCGTCCGAACGTGTCCGAGGCTCGTCCCCCCATGAGCAGGCCGGGCAGCAGTCCTACCGCGTAGATCCCGAAGATCGCCTCCAGCGTGGCGGCCCCGAAGTGTCGCTCATCGCCGATCGCGGGCATCAACGCGGCGAAATGATTCGCGGCCCAGCCCATTGCCAGCAGCATGGTCGCGACGGCAGCGAACTGGGCGCGGCTCGCAGCCGAGCCGCGGGGACATCCCAGCTCGGCTGCCGCACCAGACCAATTCATCAATGCCCTCCGTGGGTCTGCTCGTACGTTAACCTGCCGACCGGATGGAAAGACCATCCCTCTTGGGTGGTTATTTCTGCAGAGATAGGCGCAGAGCCCTCAGGCGAGGGCGGGCGGCGACCCGGTCGAGAGTGTCAGGCCAGGGTCGCGGTCAGGTAGCCGGACGCGTCGCCGAACGACGCCAGGTCGTCGTCCGGCAGCGCGAAGCCGTTCTCGGC
>NZ_JBYCLE010000340.1:0-1847 GCF_057473765.1 Mycobacterium sp. TH-M106
CGGTCGCCCAGACCGGCACCGGCCCGACCGTCGTCCGGCTCTCCGACGAAGCCGAAACCGGAGTCAACCTGGCCACCACCGAGGCGATCGGCGAGCAGCAGATCACCGGCGGCTGCCTGGCGATCACCCTGTTCGAGGGCACCGCCGCGCACGCCGAGGCCAGCCACGCCGAAACCCGGGCGGTGCTGGCCGCACACGGCGGCACGTCGCTGGGCGAAGCGGCCGCGCGAGCGTGGGAGCACGGCCGGTTCGCCGCGCCGTACCTGCGGGACTCGTTGCTGGCCACCGGCGCACTCTGTGAAACGCTGGAGACCGCCACCGACTGGTCCACCATCGACAGGCTCAAAGCTGCGGTCACCGGCGCGCTCACCGCCGCGCTGGGGAAATCGGGCACACCGGCGCTGGTGCTGTGCCACATCTCGCACGTGTATGCCACCGGGGCGTCCCTGTATTTCACCGTCGTCGCCGGGCAGCGGGGCGACCCGATCGAGCAGTGGCGCAAGGCCAAAGCCGCAGCTTCGGATGCGATCATGGCGACCGGCGCCACCATCACCCACCATCATGGGGTCGGAGTCGACCATCGACCCTGGATGACCGCGGAGGTGGGCGAGCTGGGGGTACGGGTGCTACGGGCGGTGAAGGCGACGTTGGATCCAGCCGGAATTCTCAACCCCGGCAAGCTGATCCCGTGACGTCACTGCTGCACAGGGAGATCGCCGGAATCACCCTGTTGGTCAATCCCGCGTCGAGGCACGGAGTCGCCCTCCGCGCGGCAGAGCGGGCAGTCGCGCGCTTTCGGCAACGCGGTGTGGACGTCGTCCAGATCGTCGGCACCGACGCCGACCATGCCCGCCGCCTCGTCAGCGAAGCCGTGCAGCGGGGAACCGATGCGGTAGTGGTGGCCGGTGGCGACGGGGTGATCTCGATCGCGCTGCAAGCCTTGGCGGGCAACGATGTTCCGCTGGGTATCGTTGCGGCCGGCACCGGCAACGACCACGCGCGCGAATACCGGCTGCCTACCGCGGATCCCGAAGCCGCCGCCGACATCGTCGCCGACGGCTGGGCCGAAACCGTCGACCTGGGGCGCATTCAAACCCCCGACGGCGCCACGAAGTGGTTCGGCACGGTGGCAGCCACCGGATTCGACTCGCTGGTCAGCGACCGGGCCAACCGGATGCGCTGGCCGCGCGGCAGGATGCGCTACAACCTGGCGATGCTGGCCGAGCTGTCCCGACTGCGGCTGCTGCCGTTCCGGCTGGTGCTCGACGGCCCCAGCGGCCACCAGGAGATCGACACCGATCTGACGATGGCCGCGTTCGGCAACACCCGTAGCTACGGCGGCGGCATGCTGATCTGCCCGCACGCCGACCATTCCGATGGGCTGCTCGACATCACGATGGTGCATTCGGCGTCGCGTACCAAGCTGATCCGGCTGTTCCCCAGCGTGTTCAAGGGCACCCACGTCGACCTGGACGAGGTGACCACCGCGCGGGCCCGGTCGATCCACGTGGAATGCCCTGGCATCAACGCCTACGCCGACGGCGACTATGCCTGCGCGCTGCCCGCGGAGATCAGCGCGGTACCTGCCGCACTGCACATCCTTCGTCCGGCGGGCGAACCGGCGGCATAGCTGACATCGGGCGCGCTGGCGGCGCTGGCGCCACCAGAACCGGGGTGACCGGCACAGCTATGGATCGTCGGGGCCGGTGTCATGACTGTCAGCACTGCCAGCCACGGCACGGTTGGTTTCTCGCAGCAGTCGCTCCGGGTGGTGGAAATTGTTGACTCTGGGTTGGCCGTGGTCCAGGTGTGGGGGTGGGATGGTTTCGATGGTGCCGTCGTGGCGG
>NZ_JBYCLE010000341.1:0-11150 GCF_057473765.1 Mycobacterium sp. TH-M106
AGGAAGCAACTTGCAGAATCAACAACCGGTCCGGTGTGTCGTTGCCCCAGGAAGCAGGGCCTATTCGCCGGCGGGTAGGGGTATCAAATCCAACAGAATCGAAAATCACCATGGGGAACGGGAACCGCTGCTGGCACTCCTCGATGCCCTCGAGGATCCACTTCGAGGCGTTGTTACGGATCGAGGCGTTCTCGGTCCAGCCGATCACCAGGTCGGTCATCGTCAGCGTGCGAGCGAACTCGCCGATCAGACTCGGGCCGCAGTGCGCCACGGTGTCGGCCTCGATCACCCCCGGATCCTTCGGCGCCTCATCGGAGCAGGTACGGATGGCGATCGAATTACGCAGCAACGGTGACGGTTTCGTCGTCGAGATGCCCTTGATGCGCATCGCATCCCGGGCGGGTTTAAGGTAGCGGTCCACAGTGGCCGCGCTCATCGCCTTCAACTCGGCCAAGGCCGCCTCGGTGGCGAACGGCTTGTCGAGATCACCGGCGGCGGCCATAAGCGGCAGCCACAGGTCGAGCATCACCACCAGATACTTGCCGCAGGGCATGCCCATCAACGCCCACACATGCTCCAAAAGCGCACGAGCGTCGTCGCTGAAGCCCCGTGGCCGCAAGCTGCGCCCGTCGACCTGCTCGGCCGGAGCCGGCAGCCTCGGGCCGGTCAACATCCGCCGGGCCGTCGAGCGACCCATCCCGGTGGTGTCCACCACCCGATCCAAAATCTTGGTCTTGTCCGCCTTCGACGCCTTGCCGGTACTGACCTCGCAGTTTGTTCGTTACCTGCCGCCTGGCAGCCATATCGATCTTGCCTTCCATATCGGGCAAGCTTTCCCGGCTACGCGCTCAAACTTGATGAGGCACCACCGCTGGCTACGCGCTCAAAGTAGGTGAGGCACGCCGGTTGGTTGCACCGACCACACAGCACAAACTAGGCTTGGCAGCCGGGCACATAGATGCTCTCCTAATAATCAGGTTCTCTTCTAAATAATCAGGACACCCGGAAGAAGTCATAAAGACGTGGGGGTAAAGCGCATGGCTGGTCTGTACACCCAGCGGAATCATCGAGCACGCAGCAGTAAAAACCGTCGCCGCCGGGTGGTCGGGGTGTCATCGACGGCCGGGGCGTTTGTCGCCGTGGCGATGACGCCGCTGGCGGGCGCGCCGCCGGCGCGCGCCGACGTTGTGGATGTGCTCGTCGATCCGATCGTCAACGCCCTCGCCGGGGTAGATCCCGGCCTGGGTGTCGACGCGGGCAGTCTGGGCTTGGGTGGCGCGGCGTCGGCTGATCCGTTGGCGGGGCTGGTGTCGTCGTTGAACACGGCCGCGTCAAGCTGGTTTGACCAACTGGTCTACACGCCGCTGTACACCGGCATGGAGAACTGGATCACCAGCCCGTTGGGCACCCGCGTCGATGACGTCATCAACACGCTGGCCGGCCAGGATCTGATCGGCAACGGGGCACCCGGCACCGCGGCGCACCCCGATGGCGGCAACGCGGGGTTGTTGTTCGGTGACGGCGGGGCCGGGTATGGCTACAGCGGCGACGGCGGCAACGCCGGGCTGATCTTGGGCGACGGCGGCAACGCTGACAGCGCTGGCGGCGTCGCCGATGGCGGAGCCGCCGCGGCGAGCGCTGACCCGGCGGCGTCGGGGTCAGCAGATCTTGCCCTTGTTGACGGCACACCGGGCGTCGGCGGGCACTCGGCGTTGTTGTTCGGCAACGGCGGCAACGGCACCGCGGGCACCGCCGGGCTTGACGGCGGTCACGGCGGGGACGGCGGGGCCGGCGGTAACGGCGGGTTTTTCTTCGGTAACGGCGGCAACGGCGGGGACGGCGGCGCCGGCGGGGCCGGTACGGTGACGCACCCGGACGGTGGCGCGGGCGGCGCGGGCGGCGCCGGCGGCAAAGGCGGGCTGTTCTTCGACAGCGGGGGCAACGGCGGGCACGGCGGGGCCGGCGGGGCCGGCTACACCCCCCCTGCCGATCAGCTCGGTGCTCACGGCGGTGACGGCGGGGCCGGCGGTGACGGCGGCGCCGGCGGTGAAGGCGGGCTTTTCTTCGGTCACGGCGGTAACGGCGGGGCCGGCGGGGCCGGTGGTACAGCCGCCGGCGCCGAGAGCACCGGAGGCGCCGGCGGGGCCGGAGGCGCTGGCGGGTTCGGCATCCACGAAGCCGGTGGAACATACTTCGGGGTCGGCGGCGCGGGTGGCGCTGGCGGTGCGGGGGGTGCGGCCAGCGGCGCCGACAGCACCGGCGGTACTGGTGGCACCGGCGGTGACGGCGGTGCCAGCAGCGCATTCTTTGGCCGCGACGGCGGCTCCGGCGGTGCTGGCGGTGCCGGGGGTGCGGCCAGCGGCGCCGACACCACCGGCGGCGCTGGCGGCGACGGCGGCGACGGCGGTGTCAGCAGCGCATTCTTTGGCCGCGACGGCGGTGCGGGTGGAGCCGGCGGTGCCGGGGGCGCGGCCCACGGCGCCGGTGCCGCCGCCGGCAATGGCGGCACCGGCGGTGACGGCGGCATCGGCAGCGCATTCTTTGGCCGCGACGGCGGTGACGGCGGCACCGGCGGCGACGGGGGCGCGGCCGTGGGCACGGACAGCACCGGCGGTGACGGCGGCACCGGCGGCCATGGCGGTCTCGGCGCCGCAGTCTTTGGCAGCCACGGCGGTACGGGTGGCGCCGGCGGTGATGGGGGTGCGGCCAGCGGCATCGGCGCCGCCGCCGGCAACGGCGGCACCGGCGGCAACGGCGCCATCAGCGGCGGGCTTGGTGGTCATGACGGCAGCAACGGCGGTGCCGGCGGTGACGGCGGCAACGGCGTCAACGGCGCAGCTGCCGGCCATGGCGGCGACGGCGGTACGGGCGGCGCCAGCACCGCGCTGAGCTTCTTTGCCCACGGCGGCCACGGCGGCCCTGGCGGCAACGGCGGTGTCAGCGGCGATGGCACCGCCGGACACGGCGGGGCCGGCGGTGACGGCGGCACCAGCCTGCTGGCACCTGGTGCTGGCGGCGGGGGTGGCGGCGGCGGCGGCGCTGGCACCGACGGCCACGGCGGCGACGGCGGTACCGGCGGCAACGGCGGCCTCGGCGTCGGTGACGGCATTATCACCGGCGTGCCCGACACCGGCACCAAGATCACCGGCTTCCTGGGTGGGGATGGTGGCACGGGCGGCACCGGCGGGGCCGCCAACGACGGCATTGGCGGTGTCGGCGGCGACGGCGGCGACGGCGGAGCCACCCTCAAAGGCGCTCTGCTCGGCTGGGGCAATGGCGGCAACGGCGGGGACGGTGGCGCCGGTGACGGTGGCACCGGTGGTGCCGGCGGTAACGGTGGCGACGGCGGGCTCATCGGCCCCCACGGCAACGGTGACGGCGGTGTCGGCGGCGCTGGTGGCCACGGCAGCCCCGGCCTGGTGGGCGAACCCGGCGGCAACGGCGGCGACGGCGGCGCCGACGGCACACCGGGCACACCCGGCACTCCCGGCAAAAACGCCGGGTAACGCCCGCGGAGCGACCTCCTCGGTCCCGGTTGCGGGTGCTCCCGCAGACCACAACGTCTACCGCGTGGCCGAGCGCAGCTGGCACGCTCAGCTCGGCGTGCCCCGCTCGATAACCCGCAGCACCTTATCGGGTCCAGCACCGGGCCAGAAGTCGTGCATCACCCAGGTGGCGCCCGCCGCGCGGTAATCGTCGATGTCCTCTCCCACACCGGGGGAGACGGCGATGTCAAACCCTTCGCGGTCACCGCGGATGGTCTTGACGGTGTCCGCGATCCGGGCGACCCCGGCCACATCCATACCGAGCGGGAAGATGCCGTCGTAGCGGGCCGCCCGCTCGATCGGGCTGCCCGTCGTGCGGTTGACGCCGAACCACAGCGGTATCCGCGGCTGCTGGACCGGTCCGGGGATCGCGCGGACACCGTCGGCGACGACAGCGCCGCGGTGGTGGACCGTCTCGCCGGCCCACAGCGCCGTCAAAACCGCGACGCCTTCGTCGAGCACCCGACCGCGCTGGCGGGCGTCGACGACGCCGCCGAGGGCCGAATACTCCCGCCCCAGGTCGCTGCCGAGGCCCAGGCCCAGGATCAACCGCCCTCGGCTCAGCCGATCCAGCGTCACCGTCTCCCGGGCCAGTTTGAGAATCTGCCGGCGCGGCAGCGGAGTAACCATCGGACCCAGCCGAATCCGGTCGGTGACCATCGCGGCGGCAGCCAAGGCGACCCACGGGTCGGCGATGTCCCAATCACCCTTTACCGGGCTCAGGACGTGATCCCAGACGAAAAACCCGTCCCAGCCGGTCTCCTCGGCGGCACGAGCGAGATCAGCGACGGCGTGCGGATCGGCCAGCGCGCCGAACAACGGCAGGTGGATCGCATGGCGCATCCACCAACCGTAACTTCCGGCCCGGTTTCGGCGGAAACCCGATCGACGGGGCTCAGCACATCCAGATCAGATCCATTGTCGTTCAACCGCTTTGACCAGTGCGGTCAGCGTCGTGTTGACCGGCGTCGGCACCCCGGCGAGCTCAGCGTGTCGCACCACCGCACCGTTGATCACGTCGATCTCGCTGACCCGGTGCGCTTCGTGGTCGAGCAGCGCCGAGGGTTTGGCGCCCGGCACCGCCGCGCCGAAAGCCAACACGTGGGCCACCGGATCGGTGACTGTCACCGCGACGCCGGATGCGCGGGCCACCGTCCACGCCTCGGTGGCCGCGACGCGGCTGACCGGGCCTAAGTCCGGGTCCTCCATCACCTGGCCCGCGGTCAGGCCGGTCAGGGCGCAGGCCGCGCTGTAGGCGGCGTTGCAGATCAGTTTCTCCCACTGCATGGCGGCGATATCGCTGACCGCGGCCGCGTCGAAGCCGGCAGCGGCCCAGACCCGGGCGATCGCTTCGACGTCCGGGTACGGCAGCGACGAGTAGGCGCCGAACCTCATCGCGCGCATCGCGTTGTAGTGCACCCGGCCGGGTGCCGGGCGTGCGGCCCCGAATCCGCTGGCGATGCCCACCGCGAGCCGCTGCTCTCCGACGATGCCGGCCGCTGTCTGCGCCGAGCCTAGGCCGTTCTGGATGGTCAGCACCGGGGTCGTGTCACCCAGCATCGGCAGCGCTTGTCGGGCGCCGCCGGCAACGTCGGCGGCCTTGACCGCGAGCACCACCAGGTCCATCTCTTCGGGCGGGGCGGTGGTAGCCGCCCGCAGCGTGGCCACCTGGTCGCCGTCCGGGCCGCTGATCTGCAGCCCGTGGCGCTTGATCTGCGCGACATGCTCCGGCGACCGGTCGACGGCCAGCACGGCGTTGCCCGCCGCCGCGAGTTTGGCCGCGTAGAGGGAGCCCATCGCCCCGCAGCCGATGACCGCGATCTTCATCTGCTCATCTCAGCAGTTCGGCGATGAGTTCGGCCAGCCCGGCCTGCTGTTCCAGGCCGAAGCCCGGCGCATCCGTCGGCGCGATCATGCCGTCGGACAGCACGCACCCGCCGGGGTACCCGCCGAACGGCGCGAACACCCCGGGGTAAGCCTCGCAACCGCCCAGAGAAAGGCCGGCCGCGATGTGCAGGTTGATCAGGTGTCCGCCGTGCGGAAACGCGTGCCGCCGGTCGAAGCCGTGGGCTTCCAGCACCGCCAGCATCCGTGCGTACTCGGTCAGGCCGTAGCTGAGCCCGGCGTCCATCTGGAAAATATCGCGGTCGCGGCGCATCCCGCCGTAGCGGACGAGGTTGGTCACGTCCGGCACCGAGAACAGGTTCTCGCCGGTTGCCACCGGGCCGTCGTAGCAGCCGGTCACCGCCCGGTTGAGTTCGAAGTCCAGCGGGTCGCCGGGCTCTTCGTACCAGCGCAGCCGATAGGGCGCCAGCCTCTCCGCCCAGTGGATCGCCGTGTCTTGGTCGAACCTGCCGTTGGCGTCGACCGCGACCCGGTCACCGCCGCCGACGATCTCGATCACCGCCTCGATCCGCGCCAGGTCGTCGGGGATCGACGCACCGCCGATCTTCATCTTGACCGTGTCGTAGCCCAGGTCACGGTAGCCGCGCATCTCGGCGCGCAACTGGTCGATAGCTTCATCGAGCTGGCCGGGATAGTAGTAGCCGCCGGCGGCATACACCGGGACCGGTCTGGTCGCTGCGGGCCGGCCGAAGCGGCGGGCGATGGTGGCGTAGGCCGGTTCGTCGGCGAGCTTGGCGTTCAGGTCCCAGCAGGCCAGTTCCAGCGCCGCCGCCGCGGCCGCCCTGTCGCCGTGGCCGCCGGGTTTCTCGTCGGCGATCGCATGCGCCAGTACTTTCGCGGGGTCGATGCGGTCGGAGTCGTCGACGAGTTGCCCGGGGTCGGCGTCGAGCACCCGGGGGATCATCCGGTCGGCCAAGATGCCGCTCTGGGCGAACCGGCCGATCGAGTCGAAAGCGACACCGCTCACCGGTTTTCCGTTGCGGATGACATCGGAGACCACCGCCACCAGCGACACGGTGTGCTGGGAGAAGTCGACCACCGCGTTGGCGATGTCGCTGTGCAGGGCAACCGGCGTCTGCACGATCTGGGTGATCCGCATCGCGGTCGAGGTTAATCGAGGTCGAGGCTAATCGGGGTCGTCTTCATCGCCGTCGTTGTGGTGGAGGGGTTTTTCCGGGTCGTGGAACTCCTGCGCGGGTAAGCTCCGCTCCCCGACAACTGCGGTCGTGTGCTCAGTCGTTGACAAGGCTCTTTAGCTGAGGGAAAGGCGTAACTGTCAGCATCTCGTCGAGCGTCTCAAGCGTGAAAACGCGGCCATCGGTGTATTGCAGCACAGGTCCGAGGGTGTCATTGACGCGAGCCCACCCAGTGCCGCCGAGCATGGCGATCACGGGTACGCCACCCAGGCGGGTGCCCTCGTTCTGCAACAATCGGAACCGGGTGGCTTTGTCGCGGGCTGTCCCGCCGTCGTTGGTCGCTTTGCATTCCAGCATGGCGCGCAGTGTGTCCGACCTGTCGAAAACGACGAAATCCGGTGCAGGTGTGACGGTTACGCCGAACCGTGCCGCAATGTCGCCCTGGTTGTGGCTACCCGTTCGTATGTAGGGCACCCCTGCACCTTTGAATAGTGTTTCGACCTCGTCCTCGAGAAGATCACCCTTCTTGCTGGATGTTGCATTAGTAACCTGTCCGAATGAACCACCGTAGTGGCGCTGGTGCAGAAAGGCGCCGTACGGCACTCCCGCGGTAGCTAGGTGCCTTACGGTCTCCCATCCTTCCAGCGTGTCGTACTTGTCCTGTTTGCTGTGCAGACCAGGCGGAGCGTCGGTGAACAGTTCTTTTCGGATCAGCTGGTCGATCGTATGCGCCAGCACTGATGCCTGTTCTGGGCTCAGCCGGCTGCCACGTTTCTCGGCTCCGTCGATAGTGCCGGGGGCGATAGCCGGTGCGCCGACGCCGAGTTTCTCTGCGACCATCGTCGTTGTCAGGGCGAGTTCATTCTTCAGTAGGCCCGTGATCGTACGGAATACGAGGAGGATCTGCGGCTGATCCTCCAGCAGAGTCGCGAGCGATGCGACATCGACGTTCATAAATCCTTCTGTCGCCTCCTCGGCGGCGGCGTAGATGAGGGCGAAATGCCCCTGGTCGTAGAACGGTGCGTCGTGGATAAACGCGAAGTCCGGTGCGAGATGCCGTACGTATAGTTCGCGTGCCACCGCCGCGTACACGGCGGGCTGATCGGTCTTGCCTAGTTTCTGCGGGATCAACCGCACCTCGTTGACGCGCTTGTCCCACGTGTCGGCCGCGACGATTGCCGCGACCGTCGCATCGATCGCTGTCACTGACCGACCGCGTGAAGCTCTGCGGGCGGATCCTCGGCAATGCCCTCCGCGATTCGCCGCCGTGCCTCAACGACGAACTCGGAATGCAACTCGAAGCCTAGGGCCTGCCGGTCGTATCGGCGTGCCACCGCCACGGTTGTGCCGCTGCCTGCGAATGGGTCCACTACTAAGCCGCCCTTCGGGCTGGCGCAGCGGATGAAGAACTCGGCAAGGCCCTCGGGCATCGCCGCAGTGTGCGCCACGCCGCGGTGCTGGTTGTATGTCTGCGGCACCCACACGACGTTTCCGGGGTCGGCACCGCCGCGCAGGTAAGTCTTGGTGCGGTCTCGGCCGAAGCCTGCCGCCGTGTTTCGGCGGCCGTTCGGGTCTTGGGCGCGCCGTGCTATCTCCGCTGCATCGGCCCTGTAGGGCACGCGCACGGCGTCGAGGTCAAAGTAGGGTCGCGGGCCGCGGGCGAAGTGGTAGACGTACTCGAAAGAGTCTTTGGCGCGTGGTCCGAACTTCCCCGGCACAGCGTTCGGTTTGGCCCAAATATAAGTTTCGATCCAGCGCCAACCCATCTGTTGTAGAGATAGCACCAGCTGATAAACGTATGGGTGGCGTTGCCCCTTCAATGGGCCGCGGTTGGCAACCCGGTTCTTGATGTTGAGCACGAGGCTGCCGGTGTCAACCGTCGCCGTTAGCATCTTCTCGGCATACGGGAGGAACCACTCAACGTAGTGGTCGGGGTGAATCCTGCTATAGGCACGCGCGTCGGCGTACGGCGGCGAAGTGAAAAATAAGTCGACCCTGCCCGACGGGAGTTTGGGTAGCAAGTCCGCGGAGTCGCCGTGCACGATCCCGTTAACCACCATGCGATCCAGTCCAACCGGCGCCATACGCGGGATCGTAGCCAAGGGCACCCACAAGGCATCCGCGGCACGCTCACACACTTCGGTATTCGGCGAACAGGTCACTATCGTCGACGGCCGGCACCACCCGATCGTCGGCCGTCGCCTCACCACATCGTTGAACCGCGCCAGTACGCCTCGTCGCCGTGCGAAGCTGGCTGGCCCGTACCGCCAAACTTGCGTTAACCGAACTCATGTTTGAGTTACAGCGTGGCCTGCCGACACATGCCGACATCGACAACCCGTCAGGTCAGGTAGCGAACAATGCTCTCCGCCACGCACGCCGGCTTGGCGCCACCCTCAACCGACACCGTGGTCGACAGCGTTACCTGATACCCACCGTCACCGAGGTCTGCGACGTCGACGACCGAACTCTCAGCGCGGATCCGCGAACCGACCGGCACCGGGGCAGGAAAACGAACCTTGTTCACGCCGTAGTTGATGCCCATCCTGACACCGTCGACGCGGTACATCTGGTGCATCAACTGCGGCAGCAGCGCCAACGTCATATACCCGTGTGCGATCGTCGTTCCGAACGGTCCTTGCGCGGCGCGCTGCGGATCGACATGAATCCACTGGTGGTCGCCGGTCGCGTCGGCGAACAAATTGACCGCATCCTGGGTGATCGTCACCCACTCGCTCACGCCGATCGGTTCACCCTTCAATGCGGCCAGCTCGTCGACCGATGAAAAAATGCGCATCTGCTGTTGCCCTTTCACTGTTATCCCGTTGCCCCTGTTGAGACAGCGCCGGATTGCACCAGCCGGTCGATCTCGTCCCGGGTCATTCCCAGCCGTTGCCGAAGGACGTCCGCGGTGTGACCGCCGAGCTCCGGCGCGGCGACCGGCGGTGGGTGGGCGCCGTCGATCGACGCCGGCAACCCCGCCGCAAGGTAGTCGCCGACCAGGGGCTGATGCAACGACGCGAACATCGGGTTGGCGCGCACGCGCTCAGAACCGGCGACCTCCAGGAAGCTGCGATACCGGTCCCACAGCAACGACGTCGCCGACAACGCGGCCTCGATTTCGGTTGCGGTGTGTTCAGCGAACCACCCGGTGAACAACCCGGTCAGCACATCGCGGTGCCGGTAGCGCTGACCCTCGTCGGTGAAGTCGACATCCAATGCATCCGACAGCGCGGCAACGACTTTGGCGGTTGCCGTCACCTCGGTCAAGTCGCGGAAGTGGCGGTCGGTGAGCGTGACCACCATGAACGAAACACCGTCGCTGCTGGTGAAGCTCTGGCCGTACTGCCCGTAGATCGAGTTTCCGATGCGTTCCCGACGGCTGCCGTTCACCATCGCCTCGGTGAGGAAGCCCAAGGTGCTCGTGGTGGCCAGCGCGACATTCTCCAGCGCCAGGCTGATCCGGCTGCCCGTACCGGTGCGCTCGCGGTGGCGCAACGCGGCGGTCACCGCCAGGGCGGCATGCAGACCACACGCCACATCCCACGCCGGCAGCACATGGTTGATCGGCGCCCCGCCTGCCCCGTACGCCCCGTACTCTGGGGGGCCGGTCACCAGCGGAAATCCGTTCGCCGCATTCACCGTGTAGTCGACCCCGGTCGAGCCGTCAGCCCGGCCGTGCACTTCGAGGTGGATGAGGTCGGGGCGTTGTGCGACCAGGGTGTCGTAGGAATGCCAGTCCCGCCCAGCCATATTCGTCATCAGGATCCCGCTGTCGGTGATTAGCCGCTGAACCAGCCGCTGGCCGTCGGGGGAACGCAGGTCCGCGACCACCGAACGTTTGCCCTTGTTCAGGCCCGCCCAGTAGATGCTGGTGCCGTCATCGGTGATCGGCCAGCGGTGATAGTCGGCGGCCCCGCCGATCGGATCGACCCGAACCACATCGCAGCCGAGCTGGGCCAGCGTCATCCCGGCCAGCGGTACGGCGACGAAACTGGCCATCTCGATGACGCGCACCCCGGCCAGTGGGCGCGTCGAATCGAATGTTGGCGGTTCGGTCATACCAGGACGATACCGACCTGGTAGTGGCCCCAGCCGCCCACCGAGTCCGCAGCGATTCTCAATCGTTAGCGAACCGCGACATCACATGCCGCAGCGGCGAAGAGGAGGTGGTGCCAAGTTGTGTTTGACTGCGGCTGAACGGCATTCACAGCAGTAGAAGGAGACACGATGAAGCGCCTTGAGAAGTTCCGCTGGCCGCACCGGCTGACGATCCCGGCTATCGGAGCGGCGATGCTGGCCGGCTTGATCGGCGTAGCCGGTGTGGTCGGCGCCGTCGGCGGTGCGCCGACCGCAGCGGCATTCTCCAAACCCGGCCTACCGGTGGAGTACCTGCAGGTGCCCTCACCGTCGATGGGTCGCGACATCAAGGTCCAGTTCCAGGGCGGCGGTCCGCACGCGGTCTATCTGCTCGACGGCTTGCGCGCTCAGGACGACTACAACGGTTGGGACATCGAAACTCCCGCGTTCGAGGAGTTCTACCGGTCCGGCCTGTCGGTGGTCA
>NZ_JBYCLE010000342.1:0-1337 GCF_057473765.1 Mycobacterium sp. TH-M106
AGCCCGATCGGCACGTTCACCAGAAACGCCAGCCGCCACGACACCTCGGTCAGCGCACCACCGACCACCAGCCCCAGCACCGAGCCGATGCCGGTCATCGCCCCGAACACCGCCATCGCGGCGTTGCGGGCCGGCCCCTTCGGGAACGTGGTGGCCACCAGCGCCAGACCGGTCGGTGAGCCGATCGCGGCACCGATGCCCTGCAGCAGCCGCGCGACGACCAGCGTGGGGGCGTCCCAGGCGACACCGCAGAGCGCCGAGGCGATGGCGAACAGCGCAACACCGACGATGAATGTGCGTTTGCGGCCGATGGTGTCGCCGAGGCGCCCGCCCAGCAGCATCAGCCCGCCGAACGTCAACACGTAGGCGGTGATCACCCAGCTCCGCCCGGCGTCGGAGAGGCCCAGGTCCTCTTGAATCTTGGGAAGCGCGACGATCGCGATAGTGCCGTCCATCGTGGCCATCAGCTGCATGCCCGCGATGGCGATCACCGCCGCGAAGAAATGGCGGGGCGGCTGCCACGCCGGGTAATACCTGCTGACCCGGCTCGGCGCGGTCGACTCGGGGCGCGGCACGGGCGCTGGTTCGGCGACGTCTGTCACCTGGTCAGCGGCCACCCGCTCTGCGTCGTTGAGAGCCGTCATAGCGGATTACCATACAGCAAAATTAAGAGACTTTTAAACCCCTAACCCGGCGACAGCCCCGATGACGATGATCGCGGGAGGTCGGATGCCTTCCGAGCGGATCTTCTCCGGCGCGTCGGCGAGCGTCGCCCGCAGGCTACGTTGGGCGGCGGTGGTGCCGTATTGCACCACCAGTACGGGTGTGTCCGCAGGTCGGCCACCTTTTCGCAGCACCTCGCTGAACTGTTCGATCCGCCCGAGTGCCATCAGCAGAACAATGGTGCCGGACATTGCCGCAAGGGCGTTCCAGTTCACTAACGATTCGGGATCATCCGGCGGGACATGGCCGCTGACCACCACGAACTCGTGATTCATCGCCCGGTGCGTGACCGGAACGCCGGCCAGCGCCGGCACCGCTGTGGCACTGGTGACACCGGGCACCACCGTGACGGGAATTCCGGCGTCAGCGCAGGCCAGCACCTCTTCGTAGCCGCGGGCGAACACGAACGGGTCACCGCCTTTGAGCCGCACCACGAACCGGCCAGCCCGGGCTCGCTCGATCAGTGTGGCGTTGATCGCGTCCTGGGCCATGGCCCGGCCGTACGGGATCTTGGCCGCGTCGATGACCTCCACGTGCGGGGGCAGTTCGGCCAGCAGTTCGGGTGGCGCGAGCCGGTCGGCGACGACGACGTCGGCCTGCGCGAGCAGTCGGCG
>NZ_JBYCLE010000343.1:0-1296 GCF_057473765.1 Mycobacterium sp. TH-M106
AAGCCGCAGCCAACATCGGCCCCGCCCCCGGCCCGGCATACATCAACCCCGAATTCACCTCCGGAGACAACGCCGCAAAATCCATAACCGTCACCCCCGGGGCCCCTAGTCTTCCGCCGACGGGGGGATCACGATGATGGTGGCCGTGCTGGGCTTACTCTTCGCCGCCGATTGTTTGGCGCGGCCACGAGAAGCCGATCCACCGGTGGCGCCGATGGCGCGTCCGGCCAAACTGCCCAGGCCGAGGTCGCTCAGTAGGTCGCTGTCGCCCTCCACCGCGACCATCGAGGCTGCCTGCTCCGAGGCGCTGCCGGACAATGCGGCGGCCAACGGCTTGACCTCCGGGGCGGCCCCAGACCAGCCCCGTGGCACCGACATCGTCCCGACCGAACCCGCGTTACCGACGTTCGCCGATACCGGCGACCCGCCCACACCGGGTGAGCTCGCCAGCCGTGGAACCGCCTCAGCTGCACCGGAATCCGGCGAAGGTGCAACGGGGTCGAAAGGATTCGGTGGCCACTTCCCCTCGGTCGTCATCTTCTGCGCCCGGGTAAGCACCCCGACCACGTTCGCCCCGTTCATCGGCAACAAGACAAGTTGGAACGCCAAGAGGTCCGGGACACCCCCGATGGTGTAGAGCGAGAGCGGCGACAACGGACCGGCGAGGGCATCCAGCAGCGACAACAGCGGCGATTCCGCTTGCGCAGCCACCGGTGCGGATGAGGCACAACCCTGCAGCGCCTGGGGAACCGCGGCCATCAGTTGGGACAGCATGGTCTGGGTGCGTGCACTTGCCGCCACGGCGACGGCTTGGCTGACCGCGCCGGCCTGGGCCCCCGGACCGGCCGGGTTGGTCGTCGATGGCGGCGCCGTGAACGGCGTCAGCTCAGTGGCGCCCGCCGAGGAGCCGGCGTAGCCGTACATGGCTGCGGCATCTTGTGCCCACATCTGCGCGTAGTCGGCCTCGGTGGCGGCGATCGCGGGCGTATTCTGCCCCAGGATGTTCGTGGCGATCAGCGATATCAGAAGGCTGCGGTTGGCTGCGATCACCGGTGGCGGCACCATCGCGGCAAACGCCGACTCAAACGCCGTCGCGGCGGCCGACGCCTGAACCGCGGCCTGCTCGGCCTGGGCGGCGGTAGCGGCCATCCACGTCACGTACGGGGCGGCCGCGGCAGTCATCGCCGCCGCCGACGGGCCCGACCACGATCCGGCGGTGAGCCCCGATATCACCGTGCCGTAGCTGGACGCCGTCGACCCCAATTCGGCGCCCAGTCCCCGCCAGGCGGCCGATGT
>NZ_JBYCLE010000344.1:0-31697 GCF_057473765.1 Mycobacterium sp. TH-M106
AGGACACCGAGTCGAAGATGTAGAACTCGGCTTCCGCGCCGAAGTAGGCGGTGTCGGCGATGCCGGCGCTGGCCAGGTAGCTCTCCGCCTTGCGGGCAACGTTACGCGGGTCGCGCGAATACGCTTCGAGCGTGAACGGGTCGTGCACGAAAAAGTTCAGGTTGAGAGTCTTAGCGGCCCTAAACGGGTCGATGAGTGCGGTGTTCGGGTCGGCTAGTAACACCATGTCGGACTCGTGGATGGACTGGAAGCCCCGGATCGAGGAGCCATCGAAGGCCAGCCCGTCTTCGAAAGCGCTCTTGTCGAACGCCGACGCCGGGATGGTGAAATGCTGCAGGACGCCGGGCAGGTCACAAAATCGGACGTCGACATATTCGACGTTCTCGTCGGCGACGAGCTTGAGAATGTCGTCGGCAGTCTTGTTGGTCACAGAAGTGCCCTCCTTCAGTGGTAGCTCAGGCAGACGCTAGTGAGCCGATGTTGCCCCGGCGTCAACCGCTTGTTGCGCCGACGTTACTGCGCACGCCGGTCAGGTCGCGGCCCGCCTATGGTAGGGCCATGGCTCGCATGCTCTCATCGCTGGGCTTGCCGGAACGTGGATCGTGTTCGCTGGCTCCGATGGGGCGCCGGTTGCCGGCGTTGGCCCTCGACTGGTTGGTGGCCTACGGGCTGGCGGCGCTGGGGATGACGTTCGGCTTGGTCACGCCGGCGGCGTTGGCGACGGCGGTGCTGGTGGTCTGGCTGTTGCTCGGTGCCGTCGCCGTGCGCCTGTTCGGGTTCACCCCCGGACAGTTCGCCTGCGGTCTGCGGGTGGCTTCGGTGGATCACCGGATGCACGTCGGCATCGGCCGCGCCGTGCTGCGCGGAACGATGATCGCGCTGGTGATCCCGGCGTTGTTCGTCGACGGCGACGGACGCGGTCTGCAGGACCGGGCCACGCATACCGCGGTGGTGCGACGCTGAGCGGGGGGTTACCGACGGCGCACGGTGCGCTGCACACCGCGCAGCTTGGCACCGGTGGGCAGCGGGCCCTTCGGCGCCGCCGCGCCGCCGGTGCGCGAACCCAGCGCAGTCAATCGGGACTCCAGCGAGTCCATCTGTTTGCCGGTGATGTTGCTCGGCAGCTTGGTCAGGAAACGCTCCAGCTTGGCCAGCGGGACTTCGCCGTCGCCGGTGCCGACCACGACGTCGTAGATCGGGACATCCCCGACCAGCCGTGCGGTGCGTTTCTTCTCCTGGGCCAGCAGTGGTTTGATCCGGGCGGGTGACCCTTCCGCGACGAAGACCACGCCGGGACGCCCGATCACGCGGTGCACGGCGTCGAAGTGCCCGGTGGTGGCCACGCCCGGGGTTACCCGCCACTTGCCCCGCAGATTTTCCAGTGCCCACGCCGCCGCGCCGGCCTGACCCTGAGCCTTGCGGTAGACCGACCGCTGGGCACGGCGCCCGAAGATGACGAACGCCACCAGCGCCCCCAGCACCACGCCGAGCGGGATCATGGTCACCCGGATGAACATGCCGCCCGCCAGCCCCATCGCCACCGAGACACCCACGACCAGCACAAAGGAGCCGATCATGTACGGCAGCAGTCGCCGGTCCTCCTTGCGCTGCAACGCAAATGCCTGCCAGAGCTGCGCGCGGCGGTCCCTGGCAGCGGCCTTGCGGGTGGCTTTTGCCGCCGCTCGGGCGGCCTTGTTCTCGGCTGCGGTGCGCGATCTGGGCATAGCCTCCAAGGATACCCAGCGTTTATCGGTCGCTGATACTTGCTGGCGTTTGGGGTGTGCCGCCCAAGAATTCGGTCAAACGGGGCCTAACGCCTAACGCTGCAGAATCTTTCGCCCGCCCTGGAGTCGCTGCAATCAAGAATTATGCTACGGTGTAGCACATGGAGGTTGGTGTTCGGGATCTGCGGAATCTCACACGCCAGGTGGTCGACGCGGTCAAGGCCGGCGAGCAGGTGACGCTGACGGTCCATGGTGAGCCGGTCGCCGATATTGTCCCGCACCGACGCCGCGTCCGTTGGCTGTCTGGGGAACGTCTGCGAACCGAGTTGGCCGAACGCTCCGCCGACGCAGGTCTCACCGCCGAACTCGATGAACTTTCCGGTCAGACCCTCGATGAGCTGTGACTGAGGCCGAAGTCGGTCTTCTCGACACGTCAGTTTTTATCGCGCGTGAAAGTGGCCGTGCTCTTACGAAACTTCCTGACCGCGTGGCACTTTCCGTCATCACGATCGGCGAACTGCAACTGGGTGTGCTCAATGCGGACGATTCGGCGACCAAAGCACGACGCGCGGACACCCTCGCGCTGGCACGCGCGGCGGATCCCATCCCGGTTGGTGAAGCGGTGATCGTTTCGTGGGCACGTCTCGTTGCGGACTGTCGAGCCGCGGGTGTGCACCGCGCAGTAAAGCTGACAGACGCTTTGATCGCGGCAACCGCGATCGAGCACGGTCTTCCGGTCGTCACACAGGATGCCGACTTCGACCAGATCGCAAGCGCTTGTCCCGCCCTCACCGTGATCAAGGTGTAGACGGACCACGAGGGGGAGTGATCGACGCAGATCGTGGTCCTCGTAGGTGTCAGCCAACACCGCGGTGACCTGCCAGGACAGCCCGCTTCTCCAGGGCCTGCCGGTAGAGCCGCCCGGCCCGATACGACGAGCGCACCAGCGGCCCGGACATCACGCCGGCGAAGCCGAGCTGTTCGGCGTATGCGGCATGGGCGACAAACTCCTCGGGCTTGACCCACCGATCGATCGGATGATGCCGCGGCGACGGTCGCAGATACTGGGTGATGGTGACCAGCTCGGCACCGGCGTCGTAGATCGCGGAGAGCGCATCCCGGACCTCGTCGGGGGTCTCACCCATGCCCAGGATCAGATTGCTCTTGGCCACCAGCCCGAAGTCACGAGCCTGGGTCAACACGTCGAGGCTGCGCGCGTAGTCGAATGCGGGCCGGATCATCCTGAAAATCCGCGGTACGGTTTCGACGTTGTGCGCCAACACTTCCGGGCGGGTTTCGAACACCGTGCGCAGCAACTCCGGAACGCCGTTGAAGTCGGGGATCAGCAGCTCGACACCGGTCGACGGGTTGAGTGCTTTGATGGCGCGCACGGTCTCGGCGTACAGCCAGGCACCCTGGTCGTCCAGGTCGTCTCGGGTGACTCCGGTCACGGTGGAGTAGCGCAGGCCCATTGCCTGCACGCTTTCGGCGACCCGGCGTGGCTCGTCGCGGTCGACGTCGCCGGGCTTGCCGCTCTTGATCAGGCAGAAAGAACAATGGCGGGTGCAGACTTCACCACCGATCAGGAAGGTGGCCTCCCGGTCCTCCCAGCACTCGTAGATGTTGGGACAGCCCGCCTCCTCGCAGACCGTGTGCAGCTTCTCCCGGCGAACCATCCCCTTCAGTTCGGTGTAGTCGGGTCCCATCTTGGCCCGGGTTTTTATCCACGAGGGTTTGCGTTCGATCGGGGTCGCGGCGTTGCGTGCCTCCTGACGGCCCAGCCTGCGGCCTTCTCCGACGACGCTCACCGTGACGATGTTACGCCTGACGCGAAATGTTCACGCACCGGCAGCATTCCGTCCAAAGCATCCACGACCGCCTCGGCCATGGCGGTACGGATGTCATCGACACTGGTCAGGCATGCTAGCTCGGCCGTCAGCGAGGTGACCCCGGCGTCGGTGATCCCACACGGAACGATCGATGCGAACGCGCTGAGGTCACAATCGCAGTTGAGCGCGAACCCGTGCAGGGTGGTCGCCCGTGACACCCGCACCCCGATGGCGGCCACCTTGCGGGCGGGGCGGTGGCCGTCGGGTGGCAGCCATACCCCGGACCTGCCGTCGACGCGAACCGCGTTCAGGCCCAGGCTGTGACAAACGTGAATCAACGATTCCTCAAGACGCCGAACGTAATTGACCACATCGAGCGGTTCGGTGAGACCGATGATGGGATATCCCACCAGTTGTCCGGGTCCGTGCCAGGTGATCTTTCCGCCGCGGTCGGTGTCGACGACCGGGGTGCCGTCCACCGGGCGTTCGTGCGGTTGGGTGCGCCGCCCGGCGGTGTAGACCGGGGGATGTTCCAGCAGCAGTAGGGTGTCCGGGCCGCCGGCCACCCGGGTGTCGGCCAGGTCCCGCTGCAGCTGCCACGCGGCGCGGTAGTCGACCCTGCCTAACTGCCGCACCTCGACCGGTGCGGCACTGGAACGGATGGAGCGCATGGCTACGGCGCGACCCGGCTGGCGGTTGCGTAATCGATGGCCTCGCCGATCGTGTTGTGGCGGAACCGGAAACCGGCGTCCTCGAGTGCGGCCGGAATGGCACGCTGGCCGGCCAGCAAACCCTCGTCGGCGAATTCACCGAGCGCGGCGCGCACCGCGAATCCGGGCAGCATGAGCGGGGTGGGCCGGCCGAGTGCGCGGCCCAGTGCGGCGGTGAATTCGGCGTTGGTCACCGGCGCCGGTCCGGTGAGGTTGACCGGACCGGACAACGTGCTCTGCGATATTGCGAAGCGCAGTGCGGCCACCTCGTCTTCCAAGCTGATCCACGACATGTACTGGCGTCCGCTGCCCAACCGGGCACCCAGGCCGAGGGAGAACAGCAGCCGCAGCCGGCCCAGCGCACCGCCGGCCCGGGCCAGCACCACGCCGCTGCGGGCCAGCACTACGCGGGTGCCGGCCCGCTGGGCGGTCACGGTCGCCGCCTCCCAGTCCTGGCACAGCCGGGCCAGGAAACCGGCGCCGGCGGGATCGGTTTCGTCGACGGCCCGAGCGCCGGTGTGCCCGTAGTAACCGACCGCGCTGGCGTTGACCAGCACCGGCACCCCGGCATCGGCAACACCGGCGGACAGCACCTCGGTCGGCGTGATGCGGCTGTCGCGCAAGCTCTGTTTGAACGCCCCGGACCAGCGCCGACGGCCGATGTTGATGCCGCACAGATTGACCACGGCATCGACTCCGCGCAACGCATCGGCGTCGAAGACGCCGCCTTCGGGGTCCCAGTACAGTTCGCCGGGATTGGCGACGGGCCGGCGTACGATCCGCAGGACGTGCTGGTCGGCCGCGCGCAGCGCCGACACCAGGGCAGAGCCGATCAGCCCGGACGAGCCGGCGATCGCGATCACCGCAGTGGAGGAGATGGCCACTGGCTCACAGCCCCAGGTCGGCCTCGAACGCGCCTTCTTCGAGCCGGTTCTTGACTGTGGTGAGGAACCGTCCGGCGTCGGCGCCGTCGATCAGCCGGTGGTCATAGGTCAGCGGCAAGAAACACACCGAACGCACTCCGATGGACTCGTTGCCGCCGTCGTCGACGATGACCCGCGGTCGTTTGACGATGGCACCGGTGCCCAGCAGGGCGGCCTGCGGAGGCACCAGGATCGGGGTGTCGAGCAACGCTCCCTGGCTGCCGATGTTGGTGATGGTGAAGGTGCCGCCGGATAGTTCGTCGGGCTTGAGGTCGCCGGAGCGCGCCCGGGCAGCGACGTCGGCGATAGCGCGGGCCAGGCCGGTCAGCGACAGGTCACCGGCGTTGTGGATCACCGGCGACAACAGCCCCTGCCCGGTGTCGACCGCGATGCCGAGATGCTCGGCGTCGTAGTAGGTGATCTCGCCCGCGCCTTCGTCGTAGCTGGCGTTGATGTTGGGATGGATCTTGAGCGCGTCGAGCACCGCGCGGGCGATGAACGGCAGGTAGGTCAGGTGCACGCCTTCGCGCTCGGCGAAGTCGTCTTTGGCCGCCGCCCGCAGCGCCACGATTCTGGTCATGTCGACCTCGTGGGTCTGCGTGAGCTGAGCGGTGGCCTGCAGGGATTCCCGGGTCTTTGTGGCGGTGATCTGCCGGATCCGGGTGGCCTTGGCGGTGGTGCCGCGCAGGTGTGTCAGCGCGGAGACCGGCGCGGGTGCCGACGGTGGCGCAGCGGCCGGCTGTCCGGCCGGAGCGGCGGGAGCGGGCGGTGCCTTTTTCGCCTCAGCGGCGGCGAGCACGTCCTGCTTGCGAATGCGCCCGCCGACCCCGGTTCCGGTCACCTGGCTGAGGTCGACGCTCTGTTCGGCAGCCAGCTTCCGCACCAGCGGCGTGACGTACGGCGCAGCCTGGGCAGCGCGGGGCGGCTGGGCAGCTTGCGTGGGCTGGGGGGTCTGCGCCGGTGTCGGCGTGGGTGCCGGTGGCGGTGCCGGTGCCGGCGCGGGTTCGGGTTGTGGTGTCGGTGGCGGTGCCGGTGCGGGTTCGGGTGGCGGTGCGGGTGCGGGTGCTGGCTCGGGTTCGAGAGCCGTCCTGGCACCCACTCTGGCCAGTTCGCCGCCGACCTGCACGGTGGCGTCCTCCTCGGCGGCGATGGACAGCAGCGTGCCGGCCACCGGCGACGGGATTTCGGTGTCCACCTTGTCGGTGGAGACCTCCACCAGCGGCTCGTCGACAGCCACCGTGTCGCCGACCTTCTTCAGCCAGCGCGTCACCGTGCCTTCGGTCACCGATTCGCCCAACTCGGGCAGCAGCACCGGGGTCGAGGTGCCGCCGGCGGCGACGGACGCCGGAGCCGCCGGTTCCGGCGTTGGCGCCGCAGGTTCGGCAGCCGGTTTCGGCTCGGGCCGGGTTTCCGGCCGCGGTTCCGGTTGTGGTTCCGGTTGCGGGGCCGACTGTTGCTCGGCAGCCGGGGTGTCGCCGGCCTGGCTGATCACCGCGAGCTCCCCACCGACTTCGACGGTGTCGTCCTCGCGGGCAACGATCTTGGTCAGCACGCCGGCGAACGGTGACGGGATCTCGGTGTCGACCTTGTCGGTGGAGACCTCCAGCAGCGGTTCGTCCTCCTCGACGGTGTCGCCCTCCTTCTTGAGCCAGCGGGTGACGGTTCCCTCGGTGACGCTCTCACCGAGTGCCGGCATCTTCACTGAGAACGTCATCGTCGTTGACTCCTCGATCGGTCGGGGGGCAGCCAGGGTCCGCCCTCTGGCTTACCACAGCGCAGCGCGGAGTGATGAAACCATCCCGACTGACCTGTCATCGGGCGGCTTGTGGAATGTCCCGATGCGCTCCGTAGCCAGTTAGTCCGACTAGACTAAGTCGGCTATGCTGTTGACATGCGGACCGTCAACATCCACGACGCGAAAACCCACCTCTCCCATTTGCTCGCCCGCGTCGAGAACGGAGAGACGATCACCATCGCCCGCGCCGGCAAGCCGGTTGCCGACCTCGTTCGGCACGTGCGCTCCGATGTGGCCTTCGGCGAACTCGCCGGTCGCCTCCGCTACGACACCGATCACTTCGACGACACCAACAGCGATCTCAACGTGATGTTCGGCATCGAATGAGTGTGTATGAGTGCGTATGAGTGCCCATGAACGGCCACTTGCTCGACACCCACGTCGTACTCTGGCTGCTCGACAACAGCCCGCGGCTGGGCATTCGGGCGCGAGATCGGATCGCGGGAAGCACAGTGGTGTTCGTGTCTGCTGCGAGCACCTGGGAGCTCGCCATCAAGGCGGCTGTCGGAAAGGTCACGCTCCCCGACGATTTCGACGATGCGATCCACCGATCCGCCCTTCGTGACCTGCCCGTCATCCGTCAGCACACTCTGGCGTCTGATCTCACGGCACTGCCTCACCGGGATCCCTTCGACGCAATTCTGGTAGCCCAGGCGAAGCTGGAGCGGCTGACGCTGCTCACCGCCGACGCGAAGTTGCTGAAGGCGCTGCCCGACGCCGTCGATGCCAGGATCTGACCGGGCTAGCCGTTTTGGGAGATGTCTTCCAGCACGGCGAACATGGTGCGGGTGGGCACCCCGGTGCCGCCCTTAGGGGTGTAGCCCCAAGGGCTGGATGTGTTGTAGGCGGGGCCGGCCACGTCGATGTGCGCCCAAGGCAGGCCGTCGGCGACGAACTCGCGCAGGTAGACCCCGGCGACCAGCATGCCGGCGGTTCGCTGGCCGGTGACGTTGGCCAGGTCGGCCACCGTCGACTTGAGATCGTCTTTGAGCTCGTCGGGCAGCGGCATCGGCCAGCCGTTCTCGCCGACGGCCTGCGAGATGGCCGCCACCCGGTCCCGGAACTCGTCGCTGCCCATCACCCCGGGGGTGCGATTGCCCAGCGCCACCGTCTGCGCACCGGTCAGCGTCGATGTCTCGATCAGGTAGTCGGGGTTGTCCTCGCAGGCCCGTACGATCGCGTCGGCCAGAATCAGCCGGCCCTCGGCGTCGGTGTTGAGCACCTCGACGGTGGCGCCGCCGTACTGGGTGAGCACGTCGCCGGGACGCTGCGCGGTGCCCGACGGCATGTTCTCGGCCATCGGCACGGTGGCGATCACGTCGATCGGCAGTGCCCGGCGGGCGGCCAGCACCACGGTGGCGATCACCGCGGCGGCACCGCCCATATCAGAGGTCATGTGGTGCATCGACGCTGCCGGTTTGATCGAGATGCCGCCAGTGTCGAAGGTGACCCCCTTGCCGACCAGTGCGACTTTCTTGGTTTTCTTGGTGCGCTTTCCGGTCGCGCGGTGGGTCAACCGCACCAGCCGTGGCGGGCGCGACGACCCCTGGCCGACACCGACCACGCCGCCGTAGCCGGCCTTGGTCAGCGCCACGTCGTCGAGCACCTCGACGTGCAGCCCCGCTGCCTCACCCAAAGCCTTTGCCCTCTTGGCGAATTCGTCTGGATACAGATGACTTGGGGGAGTGTTGACGAGATCGCGTGCGGTGCCCACGGCGGTGGCGACGTCAACCGCATGCGCGACCTGTGCCTTGGCGTCGCGGGCGGTGGACAATGCGGTGATGACGGCCAAGCCGGGCTCTTTCGGAGCGGTCCTGTCGCTGCGGAAGGCGGTGAACCGGTAGCCGCCCAGGATCAGTCCCTCGATGCTGGCGGCGAGGACACCGTCTCCGGGCAGCCCGCCCAGCGCGGTGACCACCGCCTCGGTGCCGTTCAGCGAGCGCGCCGCCGCCCCGGCGGCCCGGCGGATCACCTCGGCCGGCCACTCGTCGCGCGGCTTGCCCAGGCCGACCGTCAGCACGCTGGCCACCGGCAGCGATGGCACCACCAGCCGATGCACCTGCTCGGCGGTGCCCTTGGCGTTCAGTGCGCACAGCCCGGCTGCGATCTCGGCGACTCCGGCGGCTCCGGCGGCACCGGCATCGGGCAGCGGCGGTTCCACGGTGGCGACGGTCGCGTCGTCGTCCGGGCCGCTGACCACCGGCACGATCAGGACTGCCTTGGCGGCGCTCCGCTTCGGTAGCGAGGTTGTGACGCTGACGGCCGGGGGAGAGTATCCAGTGCTCACGAGCACTCACCCTAACGATTCGGGTCAGGCTCAACTTGGCCCGGCGTCGGCCTGAGCGGGGCGCCCTCCCGGTTACCCGTGGTCTTGGCCCGGGGTGCCGGGCGTGCCGGGGGTGCCGTCGGCGCCGCCGTCCCCGCCGGAACTCCCGGCGCCGCCGGACTGGCCGTTGCTGCCGTCGCCGCCGTCGCCGCCGGCACCGCCGCTGCCGTCGCCGTTGGGGCCGGGGTATCCGCCGTCGCCGCCGGACCCTCCATCGCCACCGGTACCGAGGTTGCCGACACCGCCATTCCCGCCGGCCCCGCCAGCGCTGCCGATGTCGGCGTAGCCGTCCCCGCCGTCCCCGCCGTTCCCGCCGTAGCCACCGCGGCCGAATCCGGCGGCGGTGCCGATACCGGCGCCCCCGTCGCCGCCGTCGCCACCGACACCGCCGACGCCGCCGACACCAATGCCCGTGCCGCCGGTGCCGCCGTCCCCGCCGCCCCCACCGAGGCCTCCGCGGAGGGGGAAGGGGTCCCGCGGGTTGCTGCTGCGCAGCGCACCGGTGCCGCTCCCGCCGTCGCCGCCGTTCCCGCCGGCACCGCCGGTGCCGCCAGCGTGGCCAACACCGCCGCCACCGCCGCCGCCGGGTCCGTTGCTGAAACCGCTGCCGCTCGCTCCGCCCGCGCCGCCGGCACCGCCCTGACCGCCGCCGTCGGCGCCGCCGTGACCGCCGGTGGCCCCGGTTCCGCTGGCCAGCAGGCCCTGCCCACCGCCGCCGCCGGTGCCGCCGGTTGCCCCACTGGCGCCGCCGGTGCCGTCACCGCCGTCGCCACCGGTGCC
Organism: Mycobacterium sp. TH-M106; assembly: GCF_057473765.1. Lineage (NCBI taxonomy): Bacteria > Bacillati > Actinomycetota > Actinomycetes > Mycobacteriales > Mycobacteriaceae > Mycobacterium > Mycobacterium sp. TH-M106. Next base: position 10,088 of record NZ_JBYCLE010000344.1, read on the forward strand.
GCCGTCACCGCCAACGCCACCACCACCACCGGTGGCGCCGTAGCCGCCCTGGCCGGCGGCGTAACCCACACCGGTGCCGTCACCGCCGTCGCCGCCCTGGCCGCCGGCACCGCCGTTGCCGATGTTGTCCGATGGGATGGGCGACAGCACCCTAGTACCGAAGCCACCGTAGCCGCCAGGTCCGCCGTCGCCACCGTTGCCTGAGGTGGTGCCGCCGTCACCGCCGTCACCGCCGTCACCGCCGTGCGCTACTGCAATCCCCACCGGATTCGTCGCGGACTACTTAGCTGAGTCGCCGCCGATGTCACCCGTTTTCGCCGGGGGTGCCGGGTGTGCCGTCACTGCCGCCGGGCCCGCCGTTGCCGCCGGCGATGCCGTGACCGCCGTCGGTGACGCTGCCTCCGTCGCCGCCGCGGCCGCCGGGACCGCCGGGGCCGCTGGCCGAGCCGTTGCCGCCGTCGCCTCCGTTGCCGCCGTTGCCGCCGGTGCCGGCATTGGTGATCGCGCCGCCGGTTCCGCCGTTGCCGCCCGCGCCGCCGCTGTTGCCGGCGCCGCCGTGGCCGCCGGCGCCCCCGGTGCCGCCGTTGCCGCTGAAGCCGGCGGTGCTGGGGCCGCCGGCGGATTCAGTGACAGTGACAGCGCCGCCGGTGCCACCGTTGCCCCCGTGGCCGCCGTCGCCGCCGGCGCCGGTGCCGCCCGCGCCGCCGTCGCCGCCGGGCCCGCCGACGTTGACGCTGCGGGTGTTGATGAAGCCGCCGCCGCCGCCACCGCCGCCGCCGCCACCACCGGCGGCACCGTCGGTGCCGTTGCCGCCGGTCCCGCCGTTGCCGCCGGCGCCACCGTTGATGTTGCCGCCGGTGCCGCCGTTGCCGCCGGTGCCGCCGAGATAGCCGGTGCCGTCGCCGCTGCCGCCGTCGCCGCCCGCGCCGCCGGCTCCGAGCGCGCCGCCCGCCCCGCCGTCGCCGCCGTTGCCGCCGGTGCCGTCGGTCGTGGCGTCCCCGCCGTCGCCGCCCTTGCCGCCGTCACCGATCGCCGCACCGTTGCCGCCGTTGCCGCCGGCCCCGCCGCCGGCGTCCGCGGCACCGTCGCCGCCGTTGCCGCCCGCACCGCCGTCGTCGTTCGCCTTGGCGTCGCCGCCGCCGCCGCCGGCGCCGCCGGTGTGGCCGGTGCCGCTGGCGGTGCCGCCGTTGCCGCCGGCCCCGCCGTAGCCGATACTGGCACCGCCGTCACCGCCGTTGCCGCCGGCCCCGCCGTCACCATCGGCGGCGTCGCCGCCGTTGCCCCCGGCCCCGCCGTTGCCCGTCGATACACCCGAGCCGCCGGCACCGCCGGTCCCCCCGTTGCCCATCGCTGTGGCGTCACCGCCGCGGCCGCCGGTGCCGCCGTCGCCGCTGGTCCCGGCCTGGCCGCCCGAGCCGCCATTGCCGCCGCCGGTTGCGCCGGTGCCGCCGGTCCCGCCGTCGCCGCCGTCGCCGTGGATCGATCCGCCGGCCCCGCCGTCGCCGCCGTTGCCCCCGTCACCGCCGGTGGCACCGCCGCCGTCGCCACCGTCGCCGCCGTTGCCGTAGTCGCCACCGTCGCCGCCGGCGCCCCCGTTACCGCCTGCGGTGCCCGCGGCGGTGGCGCTGAAGCCGTCGCCGCCGTTCCCGCCGTTCCCGCCGACGAGGATCGACCTGCCCGCGGCGCCGTCCAAGCCGGCGGTGCCACCGGTGCCGCCGGTGCCGACCGCTCCGCCGGCACCGCCGAGACCGGCTTCACCGAGGTTGCCGCCGGTGCCGCCGTTGCCGCCGTCGGGGTGCGAGACGCTGCCGGCGGCGCCGTTGCCGCCGGTGCCGCCCTCGGCACTGTTGCCGCCGCTGCCGCCGTTGCCGCCGTCGCCGTTGGCGCTCTTGCCGACCAGGAAGCCGCTTCGACCGGCATCACCACCGTTGCCGCCGGCGCCGCCATGACCGCCCTCGCCGCCGTTGCCCCCGTCACCGCCTGCCGCGCCGGCGACGATGGCGTCGCTGCCGTCGCCGCCGGCACCGCCGTTGCCGCCGTCGCCGCCGACACCGCCGGTTCCGCCGGCGCCTGCGGCGCCGAAGAAGAACCCGCCGTTGCCGCCCGCACCGCCGTTGCCGGCGTCGCCGCCGTTGCCGCCAGCACCGCCGTCCTGGCCGGCGCCTCCGGCACCGCCGGCAATGCCATCCTGGCCCGCGCCGCCGTTGCCACCATCGCCGCCGGCGCCGCCGCTGCCGAAGAACAGCCCGCCCTTGCCGCCGGCACCACCGTTGCCGCCGGCACCACCGTCGGGATGCGTCGCGGTGCCAGCACCGCCGTCGCCCCCGTTACCGCCAGCGCCGCCGTGACCGAAGAAGAACCCGCCGTTGCCGCCCGCGCCGCCGGCGCCGCCGTCGCCGCCGAACTGACCGGCATGACCGTCGGTGCCGTTGCCGCCGTTACCGAACAGCGTCGCCGCGCTGCCGCCTTCGCCGGGTGCGCCGTTGACAGGGGCTGGATCGTTAGCAGGATCGGCTGTCGTTGCCAAGGCGTTGACGCCGGACCCGGCGCCGCTAGGGCTGCCGGCGTTGCCGCCGTTGCCGATCAACCACCCGGCATCCCCGCCGTCGCCGCTGTAGCCGTAGCCGTTGCCGCCGTCGCCGAACAGCAGACCGCCGGCGCCGCCATCCGGATGAGCAGCCGTTCCGGGGGCGCCGTTGCCGATCAGGTACTGCCCGGTCACGGTGTTGATGAGGCCGTCCACCTGCGCGCCGAACGGGCTGTGAATCCAGTCCTCCATGCCGGTGTACAGCGGCAGGTAGACCAGCTGGTCGAACAGCTCGTCGCCGGCGCTGCCCACGTCGGCGACGTCGATGGAGTTGATGAAAAGGTCGAGGATGTCGCCGCGCGCAACCGGCGCGAGGGCCGACGACGCCAGCCCGTACGCGACGAACGCCGCGGCAGCGGTGCCCAGGCCCGCCACTTTACGGCGGGCCGCTGTGCGTCGAGCCATCTGTCTGCCCCTCCCTGCGCTCAGAACGCAACGCTAACAACGCAAGTGCAGTCGAAAGACCGTGAGCAAGGGTATTCACGAGGTACTTCAATGTAATCCCTGCCTGGCGATGTTCGTGGTAGAACACGCCAGCCGGGTGGCATCGGGGGATGCGCTGGGTCTGCCGTTGCGATCGGTTGCCGCGTCGGAGAACCCCGGACCGGCGGGGCGGCCGGAGGCGAGATTAGGGTGAATTGCCGTGAGCCATGCCAGCACCACAGCGGGCCTGCAGCACGGACCGTTAGAAGAGCGGCACCGCACGTTGGGCGCCGCGTTCGCCGAGTTCGGCGGCTGGCTGATGCCGGTCTCGTATGCGGGCACCGTCGCCGAGCACACCGCGACCCGAGACGCGGTCGGCCTGTTCGATGTCAGCCATCTCGGCAAGGCCACCGTGCGCGGGCCAGGCGCCGCGGCGTTCGTCAACTCGTGCCTCACCAACGACCTGGGCCGGATCGCCCCGGGCCAGGCTCAATACACACTGTGCTGCACCCAATCCGGCGGTGTCGTCGACGACCTGATCGCCTACTTCGTCGCCGACGACGAGATTTTCCTGGTGCCCAACGCGGCCAACACCGCCGCGGTAGTGGCCGCCCTGCGGGCGGCGGCGCCAGCCGGGCTGACCATCACCGACGAGCACCGCTCGCGTGCGGTGTTGGCGGTGCAGGGACCGCGGTCGACCGAAGTGCTTGCGGCGCTGGGACTGCCGACCGGCATGGACTACATGGCCTACACCGATGCGACGTTTCATCGGGTGCCGGTGCGGGTGTGCCGGTCCGGCTACACCGGTGAGCACGGCTACGAGCTGCTGCCGCCGTGGGAGTCGGCGGCGGTGGTGTTCGATGCGCTGGTGACCGCCGTCGCCGATGTCGGCGGGCAGCTGGCCGGTCTCGGGGCGCGGGACACGCTGCGCACCGAGATGGGTTATCCGTTGCACGGTCACGAGCTGTCGCCCGACATCTCGCCGCTGCAGGCCCGCTGCGGCTGGGCGGTCGGCTGGAAGAAGCACGCCTTCTTCGGCCGCGACGCACTGCTGGCGGAGAAGGCGGCCGGACCGCGGCGGCTGCTGCGCGGGCTGCGTGCGCTCGGACCGGGCGTGCTGCGGCCCGGGCTGACGGTCCTCGACGGTGACCGGAAAGTCGGGGTCACCACGTCGGGAACATTCTCGCCGACGCTGAAAGCGGGCATCGCGCTGGCGCTGATCGACACCGACGCCGACGTTGCCGACGGCGCGCACCTCACCGTCGACGTGCGGGGTCGCACCTTGGAGTGTGAGGTGGCAAAACCGCCGTTCGTGACGGCGAAAACCCGATAGTCACCTGGCGGTGGGACTCAACTCGTACGGCGTGACCGGCGCGTCGAAACCCTTGAGCATCAATGGGGCCTGGGCGGTAACGGGCCAGTCGGGCAGATTCTCGACGACATCGGCTGCGGCAAGGATCTGCCCGGGCTGCGCGGCGGCGACCAGTCGAGCGGCCAGATTTACCGGATTGCCGAAGTAATCGCCGTTGATCATCAGCACCTCGCCGCAGGCAAGACCGGCGTGAACCTGCAGACCGGCTGCGCGTGCTTTCGGGTGGTTGACGAGGTCGACGGCGGCCTCGGCCAGTAGTTCGGCCGTCGAACTCACCCACATCACGGCGTCGCCGATGAACTTGACCACCCGCCCGCCGTCGGCGTGCACCACGTCGGTAACGGTGGCAATGAAGTCGTTGAGCAGCGCCGACAACTCCGCCGGGGTGAGCAGCTGGGTCAGTGCGGTGAAGCCGGACAAATCCGTGAATCCGACGCCGCACACCACGCTCGCCGACGGGCCCCCGCCGAGCCCCTCGAGGAACGTTCGGGCGCTGACCAGGTGGTGGCGGTGGACAGCGTCGATCATCGCTCCGATGCGGGGGATGAACGCCGTGGTGGCGCGCCAAGCCCGCGCGGTGGCGCGTTCGTCGTGGGTACGGCCGAGCCACACGTCGGGCTGACCGATCCGGATCATCGACGACTCGGCCTCGGCCAGCCGGGCCAGCGTCGCGCCGAGCACCCGCAGGAAACTGTCGACGTGGTCGCCGAAATGCGCTCGCATCGCGATCCAGGTCGAAAGCGCGTCCACATCGGCCTGGCTCAACGCCGGGTTGTCGAGACTGGCGACGCTCAAGCCCAGCATGGCCCAGGCGCGCTGGACTTCCTCGACCGAAACATCGAGCGCGGCGGCGGCGCTGGCCAGGCTGTAGACCGGCGGCCCCGACCATCCCTGGGCGTCACCGGCCAGCCCGAACAACCGGCCGCGGCGTTCGGCCGCGACCATCTCGTCGGCGCTGAAGCCGAGACCGGTCAGATACTCGATCAGACCGCCTCGGTCGCGCGCATTGGCGATTCCGGCGGCCTGAAGCGCCTCGAAGTCCGGGGCATCGGCCACCAGCCAAGTGTGCCAGCCACGGGCCTGGTACGGCCGAGGTGCCGGTCTACAATCGCTGAATGGAAACCGGCGTCCCCGAGTTCACCGTGGCGGTCACCGCGAATCCGACCGCCGTCGGGGTGCGCGAATCGATCTTGGCCGACCCGGGTTTCGGGAAATACCACACCGATCACCTGGTGTCGATCGACTATACCGACGGCGTGGGTTGGCACGATGCGCGGGTGATCCCGTACGGGCCGGTCGAGCTGGATCCGTCGGCGGTGGTGCTGCACTACGCGCAGGAGGTGTTCGAGGGGCTGAAGGCCTACCGGTGGGCGGACGGCTCGATCGTGTCGTTTCGCCCGGAGGCCAACGCCGCGCGGCTGCGCTCGTCGGCCCGCCGGCTGGCCATCCCGGAACTGCCCGAGGAGCTGTTTCTCGAGTCGCTGCGGCAGCTGATCGGCGTGGACGCCGCCTGGGTGCCGGCTGCCGGCGGCGAGGAGTCGCTGTACCTGCGGCCGTTCGTCTTCGCCACCGAGCCGGCGCTGGGGGTGCGCCCGTCCGCCGAGTATCGGTATCTGGTGATAGCGTCGCCGGCCGGCGCCTATTTCAAGGGCGGGGTCAAGCCGGTCAGCGTCTGGCTGTCGACCGAGTACGTCCGGGCCTGCCCGGGCGGCACCGGCGCGGTCAAGTTCGGCGGCAACTATGCGGCGTCGCTGGTCGCGCAGGCGGAGGCGGCGGCCAACGGCTGCGACCAGGTGGTGTGGCTGGATGCTGCGGAACGCCGCTACGTTGAAGAGATGGGCGGGATGAACCTGTTCTTCGTGTTCGGCGGCGGCGGGTCGGCGCGGCTGGTCACCCCGGAGCTGTCCGGGTCACTGTTGCCCGGCATCACCCGGGATTCGTTGCTGCAGTTGGCTGCCGACGCGGGGTTCGCGGTCGAGGAACGCAAGATCGATGTCGACGAGTGGCAGAAGAAAGCCGCCGCCGGTGAGATCACCGAGGTGTTCGCCTGCGGCACCGCTGCCGTGATCACCCCGGTGTCGCAGGTCAGATACGGCGACGGGGAATTCGGCATCGCCGACGGGAATCCCGGTGAGGTGACGATGGCGCTGCGCGACACGCTGACCGGGATCCAGCGCGGCACCTTCGCCGACACCCACGGCTGGATGACTCGGCTGGGCTAAGTCGGCACGTCGCTGCGTGTGGCACAGGAAGTCGTCGAGCCAGCTCCCGCCGGCTCGACGCTGCCGGCGCGCCCGGGCCGCAAAATTAGACCACGAACCCCACCAGCAGTGCCAGCAGCACCGCGGCCAACGTAGTGGTCCATTCGATCACGGCACCCAGCACGTCGCCGGTGATACCGCCGAAGCGGCGCACGCAGTGCCGCACCAGCACCGCACCGCACCCCAGCGCCGCCAGCACTGCCACCGGCCCCTGCCATGGCGCCGGACCGACCCACACCGACCCACCGACCAGCGCCGCGACCCAGCCCGCCACCACCGGCACCGGCTGACTGTCGGCGACCGCGGCGCCCAGTGTGCTGCCGCGCGCTGCGGGCACCGAGCGGCGGCAGGCCAGCACCGCCGCGACCCGGCCGGCCGCCACCGCCACCACGATCGCCACCGCGCCCAGCACCGAGAACGCCAGCCCCTGCAGCCCGATCACCAGCACGACGGCGGCTACCCCGAACGGGCCGGTCGAGCCTTCGCGCATCACGCGCAGCGCCTGGGCGGCCGGCCGGTGGCAGCCGAGCCCGTCGGCGGTGTCGGCGACGCCGTCGATATGCAGGCCCCGCGTTGCGGCCAGCAGTGCGGTCACCGCCAGCAGCCCGGCCAGCGGACTGGCCGGGCCGAACGCCAGCCCGCCCGCCCAGACCACCGCCGCGGCTAGCCCACCTAGTGCCACCCCGACCACCGGCAATGCCGTCACAGTGCCGCGACCGAGTGGCCGGTCAGCAACGGGTACCGGTAGCACAGTGCCGAATGCGAAAGCGCCTGCCAGTGAGCGGATCACGATACCGGACCGGACACCCCGGCTTCACCGAAGGTGGCCATCGACGACAGCACAGCCACCGCGGCGCGCAACACCGGCAGTGCCACCGCGGCTCCGGTGCCCTCGCCCAGCCGCATCCGCAGATCGAGAATCGGCTGGAGGTTCAGCGCCGCCAGGGCCGGTCCGTGCGCTGGCTCGACGGAGCGGTGGCTGGCCTGCCACCACGACCGCGCGCCTGGCGCCAGCCGCTCGGCGACCAGAGCTGCGGCCGTCACTGCCAGCCCATCCAGCAGCAGCGGGGTGCGGCGCACCGCGGCCTGCGCGCAGAAACCAGCCAGCGCCGCCAGGTCGGCGCCGCCGCAGGTTCGCAGCAGCCCAACCGGATCCGAGCGCACCGACCGGGACCGGAACAGTGCGTCGCGCACCGCCGCAGTTTTGCGCACCCACCCGGCGTCGTCGATACCTGTCCCGTAGCCGACGAGCCCGGCAGGCTCTTCGCCGATCAGGGCTGCGATCAAAGCCGTTGCCGCGGTTGAATTCCCAATGCCCATGTCACCACCAGCGAGCAGGTCCGCGCCGGCGTCGACTTCCTCGTCGGCGATCTTCGCGCCCTGCTCGATCGCGGCGGCGGTCTCGTCGGCCGTCAACGCGTCCTCGACACTGATGTCACCGCTGCCGCGGCACACCTTGTGTGCGCCAATGGCTTCCGAAGCCGCCTCGGCGTCGACCGCAAGGTCGGCCACCCGAACTCCCGCCCCGGCGATACTAGCCAGCACGTTGACCGCTGCACCGCCAGCGGCGATGTTGGCGACCATCTGGGCGGTCACCTCCGACGGATAGGCGGACACACCAGTGCGGGCGACGCCGTGGTCGCCGGCGAACACCACCACTCGGGCGCGCTCGAATTGCCGCGGCGGGCAGCGGCCCTGGCAGGATGCCACCCACACCGACAGGTCCTCAAGGCGTCCCAGCGAGCCCGGTGGCTTGGTCAGGGTGGCTTGGCGGGCCCGAGCGGCCTCGGCCGCATCCGGGTCGGGCGGCGACACCGGCGGGAACTCCATCAGGTTTCGCTGAATCTCTCTCCGCACGGCCGGTCCGGGCTCAGCTGACGTGCGCGCCGCGGCGGACCTGGGGCCGGGGCGCTCGCATCCGGCGCAGCTGCGAAGCGCGGCCGGCAGCGTAAAGCCCTAGCTTCCAGCGGCTTTCGACGTTATCGGGGAACTTGGCGTCGACCAGCCGGGTGGCCTTACGGGCCACCAGCACCCCGTCGATCGCCATGATTACCATCAGGACCATCATCGCCGGCGAGACATAGAGCTGAATCTGTGGCATCCCCATCATGATGAACAGCAGGACCAGCGCCGACGGCATGAACAGGCCGAGCACGTTGCGACGGGCGTCCACCACGTCGCGAATGTAGCGCCGAACCGGCCCTCGATCGCGAGGCAGCAGATATGCTTCGTCGCCGGCCAGCATGTGTTCTCGCCGCTCGGCCATTCGCGCCCGGCGCTCGGCGCTCTGGGCCCGGCGTTCGTCGCGGCTGAGCTTGGGGCCGGCCAGCGCCTTGCGCCGCGCGCGGGCCTGGCCGGACGTCATCGGCGCAGGTAAAACCGGACCTCGGCGGCGGCTGGCCACGCTGCGTTTGGGTGTGGGCCGGCCCTTCGGTGCCGTGGTGTGTGAGGGCGAGGGCGTTGCAGCCGTCGACATGACGTCGTCACCGGCCGATCCGGCTTCGCCGGAGTCATCAGAGTCCTCGTCGGCGGGTTTTTTGCGGCTCGGCAGCTTCACAGTGGCAGCCTACTGTGCCGGAATTCCACTCCGGCCTCGAAGGAGACGAGCGCTACCGTTCCTGTCATGAGCGGATCGCCGGCAGCGGAGGTCGCCGTCGGCGCCGAGACGCCCGGTTTACGGGTGCTGATCGCACCGGACTGCTACGGCGAGAGCCTCACCGCTGAGCGGGCGGCGGCTGCCATCGCCGCGGGCTGGCACAGCAGCAGACCGGCTGATCGGCTCAACGTCTCGCCGCAGTCCGACGGCGGCCCCGGCTTCGTCGCGGTGCTCTCCCGCCGGCTCGGGACGGTGCGTGAGCTGCAGGTGGCCGGCCCGCTGGACGACGACGTCGAAGCGGATTGGCTGTTCGACGCCGACTCGAAGACGGCGTATGTGGAGTGCGCGCAGGCCTGCGGCATGGCACTGCTGGCTGGCCCACCCTCGCCGCGCACCGCGCTGGCGGCCCACAGCAGGGGAGTCGGGCAGCTCATCATGGCTGCCCTGCAGGAGGGGGCGGAGCGGATTGTGGTCGGGTTGGGCGGCAGCGCCAGCACCGACGGCGGCCGTGGCCTGGTCGAAACGCTCGGTGGCTTGGACGCTGCGCGCCGGCGGTTGGCGGGGATCGAGTTGATCGCCGCGGCCGATGTGGAATACCCGCTGCTCGGGCCGTGGGGAGCGGCGCGGATATTCGGGCCGCAGAAAGGTGCCGACGCTGTCACCGTGATCGCGCTCGAACAGCGCCTCGATGGTTGGGGGGCCGAACTGGACGCGGCGGCCGGCCGGGTGGTCAGTGCCGCTTCGGGAGCCGGCGCAGCTGGCGGCATCGGCGCAGCGCTGCTCGCACTGGGCGCGGGGATGGAATCCGGCGCGGAGATCGTCGCCCGGCACACCCACCTGGGCGCGGAGATCGCCGCCGCCGACCTGCTGGTCACCGGTGAGGGGCGACTCGACGAGCAGTCGCTGCACGGCAAGGTGGTCGGCGCGATAACCGGCACGGCGCGGGCCGTGCACGTTCCGGTGCTGGTGTTGGCCGGTCAGGTCAGCCTGGAAGAGTCGGCGGTGCGGGCAGCCGGCATCTTGGCGGTTCGGACTATCGCCGAGCATGCCGGTTCGGTGCGGTTGGCGCTGGTCGACGCGGCCAACCAGCTGATGGAGCTGGCTACGGCGACGGCGGCCGAGTTCGAAACGTGGCCGACAAGGCCGTCATAGCGGGCGAAATCGGCGTGAACAGCGGTGTCGAAGGATACCGTCGACACAGGGTATCGTTGGGCACTGGACTCCGAGCATGCCAAGCGAACCTCAGCACTAGCCGGAAAGGAAGGACGCAATGACTGTTTCCGACGAGTCGGCCACCGCAACCAAGGGCGTGATCTTGACCGATGCGGCGGTGGCGAAGGTGAAGTCGCTGCTTGCCCAGGAAGGCCGCGACGACTTGGCCCTGCGCCTCGCGGTCCAGCCGGGTGGCTGCGCCGGCCTGCGCTACAACCTGTTCTTCGACGACCGCACGCTCGACGGCGACGTCGTCGCGGAATTCGATGGGGTAAAACTCGCGGTGGACCGGATGAGCGCCCCGTATCTCGAGGGGGCGCAGATCAGCTACGCGGACCAGATCGACAAGCAGGGCTTCACCATCGAAAACCCCAACGCCGGGGGCTCATGTTCGTGCGGCGACTCGTTCAACTGATCCCGGTGCGCCAGTAGGCATCAATAGAACCCGGCGGCGCGCAACACGTAAGAACACACCAATAACCGGTGGTCGACCGAGAGTAACTGTGCCAGGCCTTGGACGTCGTCGCGGGCCTTGCCGCCGTGGGGCGGAGCGACCCGCATGGTGAACAGCACCTGGGCCTGAAAATTGGACAAGTGCACGATCTTGTCGATCGAGGTCACCTCGGCCCGGGAGAACTGTCCGCGGAAAGCGTCGCTGCTCATCTTGGCAACTGCGTCATCGGATCGATGGTCAGCTACCCGATCGTAGATGCCGCACAGCGTGTTTCGGGTGATGGTGTCGATGTCGCGATTCTCCAGCGCGTTCAGGTAGTCCTGAATCGCGGCCTTGGCCGGCGCTTCGGTGATGGTGTGTCTGCCGTTGGCCACCGTGGCGGTGTCGCCGTGCACCGCGTAGCCGATCAGGGCCCCCAGCGCGGCAACCACCACGACGGCCATCGCCACGCCGAAGACCCGCCATCGCCGTGATCGTGGCGGGTAGGGCACCGGCGGGGGCAACAGCCCCGGGTAAGCGAAGATCGGGCCGGTGGTGGGGCCGCTGGGGTGCTGGATCGGCCGGACTGATCCGATACCCGAGCCGATACCGTGGTTCGGTGGATACGGACCGGCCATCGGTGTCTCCTCCGGTCTGGGCCCGTGGCTGGGCCCTGTAGGCAGGCTAACGCACCACCGGCTCAAGACCCGTCGGCCGCGACGCCACTGCGCTGGGTAGCCTTGGCTAGTTCAGCTGAGAAAACGAAGGGTGGAATTTGTGACGATCGCGGTGACCGGTTCTCTCGCCACCGACCATCTGATGCGCTTTCCCGGCCGGTTCTCCGAGCAGCTGCTGGCCGATCACCTGCACAAGGTGTCGTTGAGCTTTCTCGTCGACGACCTGGTGATTCACCGCGGCGGGGTGGCCGGAAACATGGCCTATGCGATCGGGGTGCTCGGCGGCGACGTCGCCCTTGTCGGCGCGGCGGGCAATGACTTCGCCGACTACCGACGCTGGCTGGAATCGCACGGTGTCAACTGTGCCGGCGTGCTGGTCTCGACGACCTTACACACCGCGCGGTTCGTCTGCACCACCGACGAGGATATGGCCCAGATCGCGTCGTTCTATCCGGGCGCCATGTCGCAGGCCCGGGACATCTCTCTGGCCACGGTGGTCGACGCCATCGGCGCACCGGAGTTGGTGGTCGTCGGGGCCAACGACCCCGAGGCGATGTTTCGCCACACCGAGGAGTGCCGCAACCTCGGGCTGGTGTTCGCCGCCGACCCGTCCCAGCAGCTGGCCCGGCTGACCGGTGAGGAGATCCGCAGGCTCGTCGACGGTGCGGCCTACCTGTTCACCAACGACTACGAATGGGAACTGCTGAGGAGCAAGACAGGCTGGTCGGAGGCCGACGTGATGAAACAGGTCGGGCTGCGGGTGACCACGCTGGGTGCCAAGGGGGTCGACGTGGTCGATCCGGACGGCTCGTGCATCCACGTCGGTGTGGTTCCGGAGACCAGCCAGGTCGACCCCACCGGCGTCGGCGACGCGTTTCGGGCGGGGTTCCTCACCGGTCGTAGCGCCGGCCTTTCCCTGGAACGCTCGGCGCAGCTGGGCTCGCTGGTAGCGGTGCTGGTGCTGGAGTCGACCGGGACCCAGGAGTGGGACTGGGACCGCGAAGTCGCGGTGCGCAGGCTGGCCGGCGCCTACGGCGAGGACGCCGCTGCGGAGATCGCCGCCGCGCTCTAGACCCGGCGAGCATGCACAAAATCGCATTCCAGCGGCCCCGAGAGTGCGAGTTTGTGCATGCTCACGGCTAAACCTGTACCGGGTAGGAGGGCTCGGCGATCTGCGGTATCACTGAGCGCTCGACGAATATCGCATGCCACAGCATGAAAATCAGCACCGTCCACAGACGGCGACTGTGATCGCTTGCGCCCCGGCGATGTTCGTCGATCATCGCCCGCACGGCGGTGATGTCGATCAGGTGGGCTGCTGAGCTGGTAGCGGCGGCGTCCACCGTGGCGCAGGCCCACTCCAGCAGCACCCCGGCCCGCAGCCAGTGCCGGATGGGCACCGGGAAGCCGAGCTTGGGCGCCGCGAGCACATGCGCGGGCACGATCGGCTGCAGCGCACGCCGCAGCGCGTACTTGGTGGTGGTACGGGTGATCTTGGCCGACACCGGCAACTTCGACGCCACCGCGAACACCTCCGGGTCTAAGAACGGCACCCGCAGCTCCAGGGAGTTGGCCATGGTCATTTTGTCGGCCTTGACCAGGATGTCACCGCGCAGCCAGGTGAACAGGTCGATGTGCTGCATCCGGGCCACCGAATCCCAGCCGGGCGATTGCGCGTAGAGCGGCGCGGTCACGTCGGTGTGTGTCCAGCCCGGCCGGAAGCCGGGCAGCACCGCTCGCAGTTGCGCGTCGGAGAAGCTGCGGGCGTTGCCGTAGTAGCGCTGCTCCAAGGTCAGCGACCCGCGATGCAGCAGGCTCTTGCCCCGCATACCGTCCGGCAACGTTCGCGACAACGGGTCCATCGAGCGTCGCAGCGGTCCCGGCAAATAGCTGAAGGGCTTCAGCGATAACGGTTCCCGGTAGATCGTGTAGCCGCCGAACAGCTCGTCGGCACCCTCGCCGGACAGCACCACCTTGACGTGCTTGCGAGCTTCGCGGGCGATGAAGAACAACGGAACCAGTGCCGGGTCGGCCACCGGGTCGTCGAGATACCAGACGATTTCGGGCAGCGCGGTGACGAATTCGTCCGGGCTGACCACCTTGGCCACATGCCGTGCGCCGATCGCCTCGGCGGACGCGGCGGCGACGTCGACCTCGGAGAATCCTTCGCGCGCAAAGCCAGTGGTGAAGGTGATCAGCCGGGGGTTGTGCCGGATCGCCAGTGCCGCGATCGCAGTGGAGTCGATGCCGCCGGACAGAAACGCCCCGACGGTAACGTCGGCCCGCATGTGCTTGGCGACCGAATCCTCCAGCACCGCGGTGATCTCGTCGTAGCGAGCCTGCTCGGTGCCGCGGGTGATCGGCGTGGCAGCGAAACGAGGCACGAAATAACGGGTGACCTCCGGTTCGGGGTGGCCGGGACGGATGCGGGCGTAGCAACCCGACTCCAGCCTGCGCACACCCTGGTGCAGCGTCTCGGGTTCGGGCACGTACTGCAGCACCGTGTAGTGCTGCAGGGCCCGCGGATCGATCGCAGAGTCCTCAAGGTCGAATCCCACCAGTTCGGACAGCTCCAGCAGCGACTTCTTCTCGCTGCCTACCGCGGTGCCGCCGGGCCCGGTCGCGAGGAACAGCGGTTTGATGCCGAACGGATCACGCGCGCAGAACAACTCACCGGCGTGGGTGTCCCAGAGCGCGAAGGCGAACATGCCCCGCAACCGCGGCAACGCCTCGGGGCCCCAGTAGTGGTAAGCGGCGGCGATAGCCTCGCCGTCGCCGTCGGTGGCGAACACCGCGGCGTGTGTCGCGGCCAGCTCGGCTCGCAGTTCCAGGTAGTTGTAGATCTCGCCGTTGAACGCCAGCAGATACCGGTCCGGATGCTCCGGTGGGCCCCACCGCAGCGGTTGGTGGGAATGCTCGATGTCGATGATGGATAGCCGGTTGAAGCCCACCACGACACCGGGGCCGGCCCAGGTGCCGAACTCGTCGGGGCCGCGGTGACGCATCAAGTGCGCCGCGCGGGTTACCGCGTCAGTGATATCCGGGCCGTCCGGGTCAGACACCGCGGACACGAAGGCCAGCAGTCCACACATTGTGTCTTGAGTATGCCGCACGTGGGTGGGCCGAACCCGGCGCTGCCCGGTGGTCTACGCTGCGTAGTATTCGACTGCTCTACCGTGCCCGCCGACTTGCCCCTTAGCCGGGGGTATGCAGCCGGACCGACTTGTGACACAGGAGGCGCCAACGTGACACGGTTTGGGCGATGGGCGCTGACCGGTACGCTGGGTGTGCTGGCGCTCACGCTCAGCGGATGCGGCTGGACTGATGTGTTAGGCCTCGGCTGGCCGAAGGGGATTACCCCGGAAGCCCACGCCAACTATCGCCTGTGGATCGGCGTGGTGATCGCCTCGCTGGTGGTCGGCTCGATTGTCTGGGGCCTGATCTTCTGGACCACGGCCTTCCACCGCAGAAAGGCGGGCGAGGCCGAACTGCCGCGCCAGTTCGGCTACAACATGCCGTTGGAGGTGGTGCTCACCGTCACCCCGTTTCTGATCGTCGCGGTGCTGTTCTACTTCACCGTGGTGGTGCAGGAGAAGATGCTGCACCAGGACGCGGATCCCGAGGTCGTCATCGACGTCACGGCCTTCCAGTGGAACTGGAAGTTCGGCTACCAGAAGGTCGATTTCCACGACGGCACCCTGAGTTACGACGGCGCCGACCCGGCGCGCAAGCAGGCGATGCGGTCCAAGCCCGAAGGCGTCGACAAGCACGGCGAGGAGCTCGTCGGCCCGGTGGCCGGCCTCAATGTTGAGGACCGGACCTACCTCAACTTCGACAAGGTCGAAACCTTGGGCACCACCAGCGAGGTTCCGGTGCTGGTGCTGCCGGTCGGCAAGCGAGTCGAGTTCGTGTTGAACTCGGCCGACGTCGTGCACAGCTTCTGGGTTCCGGAGTTCCTGTTCAAGCGAGACGTGATGCCCGATCCCCGGGCCAACAATCAGGTGAATACCTTCCAAGTGGCCGAGATCACCAGGACCGGTGCGTTCGTCGGCCGCTGCGCTGAATTGTGCGGCACCTATCACTCGATGATGAACTTCGAGCTTCGGGTGGTGTCGCCCAACGACTTCAAGGCCTACCTCGACCAACGAATCGCCGGGAAGACCAACGCGCAGGCGCTGGAGACGATCGACCTGCCGCCGGTGGCCGTCACCACCCACCCGTTCGATACCCGCCGCGGCGAGAGATCCCTGCAAGTGAGCAGCAAATAAGGACACCGCATGCGCATCGAGTCCCGCTTGTTCGAGTTCGTGGCCAGCTTCTTCATCGTGGTCGGGGCGATCTACGCCGTCCTGACTACCTTGTTCGCCACCGGCGGAGTGGAATGGGCCGGCACCACCGCGCTGATCTTGACCGGGGTGATGGCGCTGATCGTGGCCACCTTCTTCCGCTTCGTGGCCCGCCGGCTGGATACCCGTCCCGAAGACTACGAGGGCGCCGAGATCAGCGACGGAGCGGGGGAGCTGGGCTTCTTCAGCCCACACAGCTGGTGGCCGATCATGGTCGCGCTGGCCGGGTCGGTGACCGCCGTCGGGATCGCGCTGTGGCTGCCATGGCTGATAGCCGCCGGTGTGGTGTTCATCCTGGCGGCCGGGGCCGGACTGGTCTTCGAGTACTACATCGGTCCCGAGAAACACTGATCCGGCTGAGCCTGCGTCATACTCGAAGCATCAGCTGCTCTCAGTTGCCACGGTGTCCGCTCTGCCGGAGCTGCCGCTCGGTTGGGTAGGGTTGCCGATGCACCAGGAGCAATACAGCCAGAAAAGGATAGACGGGAATGAGCGGGCCGAACCCTCCTGAGCTGGGATCTGGGGAAACCCAACCCGGTAACGGTCAGTCGGCCTCGGAAGAGGCTCGGGGTGGTGAGACGGTCGCGACCGGGCCGTACACGCACGCGCGTGCCTACTCCGCGCCTGAACTCGAGCAATTCGCCAGCGGCCCGTACGTGCCGGTCGACCCACACCTGTACGACTACGACAGCTACGAGGTGCCAGGCGAATCCGACGCCGAAAGCAGCCAGGGCACGCAGGTCCGACCGCCGCGCTGGCCCTGGGTGGTGGGTGTCACCGTCATCATCGCGGCGGTTGCCCTGGTGGTGTCGGTGGCGCTGCTCTTCGTCCGCACCGAGACCGACAACCTCGCCACGCCCGCCACTCCCGTCACCAGCACTCCGTCGCTGCCGCCGGTGCAGGACGAGATCATCACCACCACCATGCCGCCGCCCCCGCCTCCGCCGCCGAGCGAGGAGCCGTCACCGCCGCCCCCGGAGCCCGAGACGACGCCCCCCCCACCGGTTGAAGCTCCACCGGAAACCACGACGCCGCCGCCCGAGACGACCACGACGGCCCCGACGACCCCGACGACTACGACTACGACTACGACTACTCCGGCGGGGCCGCGGCAGATCACCTACTCGGTGACCGGCACCAAAGCGCCCTTCGACCAGATCACGATCACCTACATCGGGCCTTCAGGGCAGCGCCAAACCCTGCGCAACGCATATATCCCGTGGTCGCTTACCCTGACGCCGATATCGCGATCCGAGGTGGGCTCGGTGGAGGCGTCGAGCCTGCTGCGGTTGAGCCGGCTCAACTGTTCGATAACCACCAACGACGGAACGGTGCTGTTCTCCAATGCCAACGACGGGCCGCAGGCGAGTTGTGGATGATTGGCCGAGGGTCGTATCTCTGGTGGGCGAGGGCCGGACGTTCGTCGGAGAATGTCGATCGGCTCCTGGTCGGGTTGTGTGCGCTGATCTGGCTGGTGTTGCTCGGGATGAGCGTGGCCGCTGCCGTGGCGCTGGCCGACCTCGGGCGGGGTTTCCACAAGCCGGCGCAGAACCCGCACAACGGGCTGCTGTACATCGTCATTGGCGTCTCCGCCCTGATCATTCTGGCGGCCGTTCCGGTCCTGCTGCGTGCCCGTCGCACCTCCCCACTGAGGCCGGCTGGGCCGGCACGGCCCGCGATGCCACCGGCTGGCTTCCCACCGCCGGTGCCTCGCGGCGGTGCTTCGCAACCCCCGCCAAACCCCCGGTCCGACGACACCTTCGGCGGGGGTGGCACCGCGCGACCGATCCGGTTGAACGACACTGCGGCGGAGCGTGTCTGGTTGCGGGGGACCGCCGAATTGGTGAGCGCCATCGGCGCGGCGCTGATAGCCGTCGCGACGGCGACCTACCTGATGGCCATCAGTGACGACGGTGCCGCCTGGGCGAGCTACGCCGTCGCCGGGTTGGTCATCGCGGCGACACCGGTGATCCCGTGGCGGTATCTGCGGCAGCTGCGTCAGTTGCGCGTGGCGTCCCGGCCGCGACGGTGAGCGAGGTACCTGTGGCGGGATTGGACGAATCAACGCTTTGCGCTAGTCCCGCACCGGGGACAAGGCGATCGGAGCATGTGGACACCGACTATCTGATCCTGGGCGCCGGTGCCATGGGTATGGCGTTCGCTGACGTGATCCTCGTCGAGGATGCGAGTGCGCGCATCGTGATCGTGGACCGGCATGCCAACCCGGGGGGCCACTGGAACGACGCCTACCCGTTCGTGCGACTGCACCAGCCGGCCGCGTTCTACGGCCTCAATTCGACGCGGCTGGGACACGGCGGCGAAGACCTGGCCTCCTACGGTGAGATCCTCGGCTACTACCGCAACGCGATGGACCGCTTTCTGGCGACCGGCCGGGTGCGGTTTCTCTCGATGAGCGAGTATGCGCCCGACGGCCGGATCGTCTCCACGGTCGACCGCGATCAGGTCACCAGGGTCACTGTGCGCCGCAGAATCGTGGACGGCACGTACATGACGGTGAGCGTGCCGTCGGTGTGCCCGCCCCGGTACACCGTCGATCCCGGCGTTACGGTGATACCGCCCAATGGCCTGGTCCGGATCGGCCGGCCGTGGGCTCGCTACGTGGTCGTCGGCGCCGGGAAGACCGGCATCGACGCGATCCTGTTCCTGCTGGACCGCGGTGTTGCCCCGGATCGGATTCAGTGGATCGTGTCCCACGACGCGTGGCTGTTCAACCGCGCCACCATCCAGCCCGGTTGTGCGCTGGGGATGATGGCGTCCATGGTGCGCAGCATCGCCGATGCCACGAACATCGACGATGTCTTCCTGCAGCTGGAACGCCGGGGGATCCTCTGGCGGATCGACACCGAAAGCTTGCCGGCGAAGTGGCGCTGCGCCACGGTCGACGAACGGGAGCTGACCGGTCTGCGCCGGGTCGACGATGTGGTCCGGAAGGGCCGGGTGCAGCGCCTCGGCCCCGGCGAGATTCGCCTGGACGGCGGGACGATCGCTGCGGAACAGGATAGCCTTTTCATCGACTGCTCGGCCGACGGGCTGGCCAAAGTGGCTGCCCGGCCACTGTTCTCGCCGGGCCGGATCACGCTGCAGTCTGTCCTGATGTGCCAGCAGACGTTCAGCGCCGCGCTGATCGCCCGTTTGGAGCTGTTGAACGTCGGTGACGAGCGACGCAATCGGGTCTGCACGCCGGTGCCACATCCCGAACTCAAGCAGGACCTGCCCGGCGCCCTGCTCACCAGCACCCAGAACCTGATCAATTGCAACCGGTATCTGCCGCTGTGGCTGCGTCGCAGCCGCCTGTACGTGGCGCACTACGAGGCGCCGCACCGCTACCTGCTGGGCGCTGCCAAGCTGGTTTTGCTGCAGCGTCGAGCCGTCGCCTCGATGAACAAGATGCTGCCGGCGCGCGAGCAACCCGCCAGCGTTCAGCCGTGGTCGTCGTCCGGGGAGCCGTCTGACCCGGCGGAAGTGTCCTGATGTTCGCGCAGAGCGGTCAGCGCACGCCGCTCGGCGGCGTGGGCGGCCTCACGCAGCGCGGCATCCTCCGGTACCGGATCGGCGGTCAGGAAGCTGCCGCTGCCCGGTGTGCCGCTTGAACCCAGCTTGTTCATTCTCTTCGGCACCGCCGCGCCCTGGTATTCCAGCGGAATCGGGTGACCATGCCCGTCGACCGGGCTGAGCGGCTGGTGCAACTCGACGTAGGCGCCGTGCGGAAGCCGCTTGATGATGCCGGTTTCGACGCCGTGTTCGAGCACCGCGCGGTCGCTGCGCTGCAACCCGACGCACCATCGGTAGGTGGCGAAGAAGACGATCGGCGGAAGCACCACCATCGCGATGCGGCCGATCCACGTCGTCGCGTTCAGTGAGATATGAAACTTCCACGCGATGATGTCGTTCATCGCGGCCAGGGTGAGCACCATGTAGAACGCGATCGCCATCGCGCCGATCCCGGTGCGCACCGGGGCATCGCGGGGCCGTTGCAAAAGATTGTGGTGCGCGGTGTCCCCGCTGAAGCGCTTCTCCAGGAACGGATAGACGATCAGCAGCACGAACACCAGACTCATGATCAGCGCGACCCCCACCGGGCCGGGAATCGTGTGGTGCCAGAAGTAGAACTCCCACGCCGGCCAGAGCCGGGCCAGTCCCTCGGTCCACATCATGTAGAAGTCGGGCTGGCTGCCGGCCGACACTTGGGACGGCTTGTAGGGCCCCAAGTTCCAGATCGGGTTAATCTGCAGCAGCCCGCCCATCAGGCCGAGTATCCCGGTGATCATCGCGAACCACGCACCCGACTTGACCGCGAACACCGGCATCACCCGCACCCCGACCACGTTGTGCTCGGTGCGCCCGGGGCCCGGGAACTGGGTGTGCTTCTGAAACCACACCAACGCCAGGTGCACGCCGACGAGCGCCAAGATGATGCCCGGGATCAGCAGGATGTGCAGCGCATACAGCCGCGGGATCAAGACGGTACCGGGGAAGTCGCCGCCGAACAGTGCCCAGTGCAGCCAGGTACCGATCACCGGCATTCCCAGCGTGATCGACGACAGTGCGGCTCGCAGGCCGATGCCGGAGAGCAGATCGTCGGGCAGCGAGTAGCCGAAGTAGCCCTCGAACATCGCCAGGATCAGCAGCAGCGATCCGATGACCCAGTTCGCCTCGCGGGGGCGGCGGAACGCGCCGGTGAAGAAGATGCGGGCTAGGTGCACCATGATCGCCGCGGCAAACATCAGTGCCGCCCAGTGGTGAACCTGGCGCACGAACAGCCCGCCGCGCACCTCGAAGGAGATGTTCAGCGCCGTCTCGTAGGCCCGCGACATCTGCACCCCGCGCAGCGGCTGGTATACGCCGTCGTAGACGACGTCGGTCATCGACGGGTCGAAGAACAATGTCAGGTAGACACCGGTGAGCAGCAGAACGATGAAGCTGTACAACGCGATCTCGCCGAGCAGAAACGACCAGTGCGACGGGAAGACCTTGTTGAGCTGTCTGCGTAGTGCAGCAGACGGGTGGTAGCGGGTGTCGATGTCCTCGGCCTGGCGGGCCAGCAGATCACCGATCTTCGGGCTCATGAGGTGCGCTCCCAGAATGCCGGTCCGACGGGTTCGACGAAGTCGCCGGCCGCGACCAGATACCCGTCGGTGTCGATGGTGATGGGCAGCTGCGCCAACGCGCGCGCGGCCGGGCCGAATACCGGCTTGGCGAAGGTCAGCGCGTCGAACTGCGATTGGTGGCACGGACACAGAATCCGGTAGCTCTGCGCCTCGAACAGCGAAGACGGGCAACCCAGATGCGAACAGACCTTGGTGTAGGCGAACAGGTCGCCGAAGTTGAAGCTCTCCTGACCCTTGCGCTTGACCACCTTGGCCATGTCCGCGGGCCGGATGCGGATGAGCATCACCGGGTTGCGGACACCCATCATGATCTCGCTGATCTTCTCCCGCGATTCGACGGTGGTGCCGTCGCCGTCGGACTCCCGCCATGGGAAGACGGTCTCCATCGCGCCGGCGTCGAGGTCCTGGGGGCGCATCTTGACCAGCGGCCCGTCCAGGTACCTGCCAGTGGACCGGGCCAGGTAGACGGTCTCGCCCGCATAGCGCGGCGTCCATCCCGAAGTCCACAGCACGGCCTTCTTGCCCTCGGCGGTCTCGACCACCGGCTTCCACGGGTTCTTGACGATCCCGCCGA
>NZ_JBYCLE010000345.1:0-7748 GCF_057473765.1 Mycobacterium sp. TH-M106
CGCGCCTGCAACCACGTTGAGGAGATCTGGTGATTCAGCAGGAATCGCGGCTGAAGGTCGCCGACAACACCGGCGCCAAGGAGATCTTGTGCATCCGGGTGCTCGGCGGGTCGTCGCGGCGCTACGCCGGCATCGGCGACGTCATCGTCGCGACCGTCAAGGACGCCATCCCGGGCGGCAACGTCAAACGCGGTGACGTCGTCAAGGCCGTGGTAGTGCGCACCGTCAAAGAGCGCCGCCGTGCCGACGGCAGCTACATCAAGTTCGACGAGAACGCCGCGGTGATCATCAAACCCGACAACGACCCGCGCGGAACGCGCATCTTCGGGCCGGTCGGGCGCGAGCTGCGGGAGAAGCGGTTCATGAAGATCGTCTCGCTGGCCCCGGAGGTGCTGTAGATGAAGGTACACAAGGGCGACACCGTGCTGGTCATCGCCGGCAAGGACAAAGGCGCCAAAGGCAAAGTGCTGAAGGCCTACCCGACCCGCGACCGAGTGTTGGTGCAAGGCGTGAACCGGATCAAGAAGCACACCGCGATCACCACCAACCAGTCCGGCGCGCAGTCCGGTGGGATCGTCACCCAGGAGGCCCCGATTCATGTCTCCAACGTGATGGTGGTCGACTCCGACGGCAAGCCGACCCGGGTGGGTTACCGGGTGGATTCCGAGACCGGCAAGAAGGTCCGCATCTCCAAGCGCAACGGCAAGGACATCGGGTTATGACGAGTACGACGACGGCAGAAGCCCCCGCAAAAGTTCAGCCTCGGCTGAAGGTGCGCTACCGCGAAGAGATCCGGGATGCGCTGCGGAGCCAGTTCACATACGCCAACGTCATGCAGATCCCGACCGTGGTGAAGGTCGTCGTCAACATGGGCGTCGGCGAGGCGGCCCGGGACGCCAAGCTGATCAACAGCGCCGTCAACGACTTGGCGCTGATCACCGGGCAGCGTCCGGAGATCCGTCGGGCCCGCAGGTCGGTCGCGCAGTTCAAACTGCGCGAAGGCATGCCGATCGGAGTCCGGTCGACGCTGCGCGGTGACCGGATGTGGGAGTTTTTAGACCGGCTCATCTCGATCGCGCTGCCGCGAATCCGCGACTTTCGCGGCCTGTCGCCCAAGCAGTTCGACGGTGTCGGCAACTACAGCCTCGGGCTGGCCGAACAGTTGGTGTTCCACGAGATAGACATGGACTCCGTCGACCGCACCCGCGGCATGAACATCACCGTCGTCACCTCGGCGGCGACCGACGACGAAGGGCGAGCGCTGTTGCGGGCCCTCGGCTTTCCGTTCAAGGAGAACTGAACTACATGGCGAAAAAGGCGTTGGTCAACAAGGCGGCGCGCCAGCCCAAGTTTGCGGTGCGCGGCTACACCCGTTGCAGCAGGTGCGGCCGGCCGCGCGCGGTGTTCCGCAAGTTCGGGCTGTGCCGGATCTGCCTGCGCGAGATGGCGCATGCCGGCGAGCTACCCGGCGTGCAGAAGAGCAGCTGGTGAAGCGCGGCAGGTCCGGTGGGGGAACCGCCGCGAGGAAGGTGATGTTGCGCCCATGACGATGACGGACCCGATCGCGGACTTTCTGACCCGTCTGCGCAACGCCAACTCGGCGTACCACGACGAGGTGACCCTGCCGCATTCGAAGATCAAGGCCAACATCGCCGAGATCCTCAAGCAGGAGGGCTACATCACCGACTACCACGTCGAGGATGCCCGGGTGGGTAAGGCGTTGGTGGTGCAGCTCAAGTACGGCCCGAACCGGGAGCGCAGCCTGGCCGGTCTGCGCAGGGTGTCCAAGCCCGGCCTGCGGGTGTATGCGAAATCGAGCAATCTGCCGCGGGTGCTCGGCGGTTTGGGCGTGGCGATCATCTCCACCTCGTCGGGTCTGCTCACTGACCGCCAGGCGTCCCGGCAGGGCGTCGGCGGAGAAGTCCTCGCGTACGTGTGGTGAGGGGAATCTAGGTATGTCGCGTATTGGTAAGCAGCCTATTCCGGTTCCGCCCGGAGTCGACGTGACCATCGACGGGCAAGACGTGTCGGTCAAGGGACCCAAGGGCACCCTGGAGCTTACGGTGGCCGAACCGATCCGCATCGCGCGCAACGACGACGGTGCTCTGCTGGTGACTCGCCCGGACGACGAACGCCGTAGCCGATCACTGCACGGTCTGAACCGGACGCTGGTGGCCAATTTGATCACTGGGGTTTCGGAGGGTTACGTCATCAAGATGGAGATCTTCGGTGTCGGTTACCGGGTGCAGCTCAAGGGCTCCAGCCTGGAGTTCACGCTGGGTTACAGCCATCCGGTGGTGGTGCAGGCGCCGGAGGGCATCACCTTCGCGGTGGAGACCCCCACCAAATTCTCCGTCTCGGGTATCGACAAGCAGAAGGTCGGCCAGGTGTCGGCGAATATCCGCCGCCTCCGTCGTTCGGACCCGTACAAAGGCAAGGGCGTGCGCTACGAGGGTGAGCAGGTCCGTCGCAAGGTCGGAAAGACAGGGAAGTAGCCATGGCGCAAGCACAATCAGGCACCGGATCTCGAAAGACGGTGGGGCAGAGTATCTCTGAAGCCAGACGCATTGCCCGCCAGCGTAGGCATGCGCGGCTTCGTAAGAAGATTTCGGGGACCGCCGAGCGGCCCCGGCTGGCGGTGCACCGCTCCTCCCGGCACATTCACGTGCAACTGGTCGACGACCTCAACGGCACCACCCTCGCCGCCGCCTCGTCGATCGAGGCCGATGTGCGCGGCGTGCAGGGTGACAAGAAGGCCCACAGCGTCCGGGTAGGTCAGCTGATCGCTGAGCGGGCCAAGGCCGCTGGCATCGACACCGTGGTGTTCGACCGGGGCGGCTACACCTACGGCGGGCGGATCGCCGCGTTGGCCGACGCCGCGCGCGAAGGCGGATTGAAGTTTTAAATGAATCGCTTCTCAACCGAGACTGGAAGGAACCCGTGATGGCCGAGATGGCCGAGCAGCCGACCGCAGGGGCCGCCGCTCCGGACACCGGCAGTGCAGCCCCCAGTGAACGCAGTCAACGACGCAACGACGGGCGTGAGGGACGTGACGGCCGCGGCCGCCGCGACGGTGGCCAAGGCGGTCGAGGTCGCGACGGCGAGAAAAACCACCTGGAGCGGGTCGTCGCGATCAATCGGGTGTCGAAGGTGGTCAAGGGTGGCCGCCGGTTCAGCTTCACCGCGCTGGTGGTCGTCGGCGACGGCAATGGCATGGTCGGCGTCGGCTACGGCAAGGCCAAGGAAGTCCCCTCCGCGATCGCCAAGGGCGTCGAAGAAGCCCGCAAGAACTTCTTCCGGGTGCCGTTGATCGGCGGCACCATCACCCACCCGGTGCAGGGCGAGGCGGCCGCAGGGGTGGTGCTGCTGCGCCCGGCCAGCCCCGGTACCGGGGTGATCGCCGGCGGTGCCGTTCGGGCCGTGCTGGAATGCGCAGGGGTGCACGATATCTTGTCCAAGTCGCTGGGCAGCGACAATGCGATCAACGTGGTGCGCGCCACCGTCGCCGCGCTGAAGATGCTGCAGCGTCCCGAGGAGGTCGCTGCGCGGCGCGGCCTGCCGATCGAAGACGTCGCGCCGGCGGTGATGCTCAAGGCGCGCCGGGAAAGCCACGACAACCGGGTCAGCCGGGAAAGCGAAGCGCTGGCCGCAGCGCGCGAAGGAACGACATGACGCGCGTCGGCGACGTTGCCGTGGGGCCACCTCCTGATTGCGGGGGACGTAGCGATGAGAAGGAGCGGCGCAGATGGCCAAAGCAGAGCTGAAGATCACCCAGGTGCGCAGCACCATCGGAGCCCGCTGGAAGCAGCGGGAGAGCCTGCGAACCCTGGGGCTGCGCAAGATTCGTCAATCGGTGGTGCGTGAAGACAACGCCCAGACCCGGGGCCTGATCGCGGTGGTCCACCATCTGGTCAAGGTGGAGGAAGCCTGATGCCCATCAAGCTGCACGACCTGCGCCCTGCGCCCGGCTCGAAGACCAAACGCACCCGCGTCGGGCGCGGTGAGGGCTCCAAGGGCAAGACCGCCGGGCGCGGCACCAAGGGCACCGGGGCACGCAAGAACGTGCCGGTGCGGTTCGAGGGTGGTCAGATGCCGATCCACATGCGGCTGCCCAAGCTCAAAGGTTTCCGCAACCGGTTCCGCACCGAATACGAGGTCGTCAACGTCGGGGACCTGGGCCGGCTGTTCCCGGGCGGCGGCGCGATCGGCGTCGCCGATCTGGTTGCCAAGCGGGCGGTGCGGAAGAACTCGCTGGTGAAAGTGCTCGGCGACGGCAAGCTCGCCGTCAAGGTCGACGTCACCGCGCACAAATTCAGCGCCAGCGCCCGGGAGAAGATCACCGCGGCCGGAGGTTCGGCCACCGAGCTGTAGTCGCCGCCGGGGGATCACCTCCCCGGCGAGCGTGCGTGAAATCGGGTTTCTCGCTGGCGTGTCGGCCGGGGACACGCACGCTCGCGGGGGGCGTGTCGGCCGGGGACACGCACGCTCGCGGCTGGGAGCGCCTGGGCACGGCTGGGTAGGCTGGAAAGCTATGTTCGCTTTCCTGCCCCAGCTGCACGACGTGCGGGCCCTGGCGCGGCGTATCGACACCGCCCGCCACCACGGGGTGCCCAGCGGCTGTGTGCTCGAACTGGACCTTCAGACCGTCCCGCACGAGACCGGCGGCTTCGATCCGCTGGCGTTGATCAGCTCCGGCGGGCGGCCACCGTTGCTGCACAGCGTGGTAGCGGCGATTCATCGCGCGGCCGACGATCCGCGCGTTGCCGGACTGATTGCGCGGGTACAGCTTCCTCCGACGCCGGCCGGGCCGGTTCAGGAGTTGCGGGAGGCGATCGCGGCTTTCACCGCGGCCAAGCCGTCACTGGCCTGGGCCGAGACCTACCCGGGAACCCTGTCGTACTACCTGGCGTCGGCGTTCGGCGAGGTCTGGATGCAGCCGTCGGGCACGGTCGGGCTGGTCGGATTCGCGACCAATGCGTTGTTCCTGCGTTCCGCGCTGGACAAGTTGGGAATCGAGGCCCAATTCGTCGCCCGCGGCGAATACAAGTCGGCGGCAAACCTTTTCACCGAAGACAGTTACACCGATGCACATCGGGAGGCCGACACGGCGCTGGTGGAGAGCCTGCATACGCAGGTGCGGCAGGCGGTCGCCGAATCCCGCAAGCTCGATGCCGGTGTCGTCGACGCGCTGGCCGACCGTGCGCCGCTACTGCGTGACGACGCTGTAGCTGCCGGGTTGGTCGACCGGATTGGCTTCCGCGACCAAGCGTATGGCCGAATTGCCGAGCTTGTTGGCGCCGAAGGCATCTCACCGGAGGCAGGCGACGCTGACTTGTCCGACGCGGCGCCTCCGCGGCTCTACCTGTCGCGCTATGCGCATGCGACCGCGGAGCGGCCGGGACTGCCAGTACCCGCACTGCCGGCCGTGCCGGGACGCAAACCCAGACCCGCGATTGCGGTCGTGACGGTGGCGGGTCCGATCGTCAGCGGCCACGGCGGGCCACAGCTGCCGTTGGGCAACCGCCCCGCCGGTGCTGACACCATCGCCGCGGCGTTGCGCGAGGCGGGTGCCGACGACGACGTCGCCGCCATCGTGCTGCGGGTGGACAGCCGCGGTGGGTTGGTCACCGGAACGGAGACCATCTGGCGCGCGGTGAACCAGGTGCGTGCAACCAAGAAACCGGTGGTGGCCTCGATGGGTGCGGTGGCCGCCTCCGGCGGCTACTACATCTGCGCGGCTGCTGACGCCATCGTCGCTAACCCGGGCACCATCACCGGATCGATCGGGGTGGTGGCCGGCAAACTGGTCGCCCGCGAACTCAAAGACCGACTCGGCGTCGGCAGCGACACCGTGCGCACCAACGCCAACGCCGACGCGTGGTCGATCGACGCGCCGTTCACCTCCGATCAGCAAGCCCAAGTCGAGGCGGAGGCCGACCTGCTCTACGCCGATTTCGTGGCGCGGGTTGCCACTGGGCGACACCTGTCCGACGACGCGGTGGACGCGGTGGCCCGCGGCCGGGTGTGGACCGGCGCGGACGCGCTCGAGCGCGGCCTCGTCGACGAACTCGGCGGGCTGCGCACTGCGGTGCGTCGCGCCAAGGTGCTGGCCGGGCTGGATCCCGACGCCCAGGTGCGGATGTTGAGCTACCCGGGCTCGTCGCTGTGGGAGTTCCTGCGTCCGCGCGCGTCCTCGCGGCCGGCCGCGTCGCTGGTCGACACGGTGACCACCCTGGTTGGGCGGTCACTGGTCGGGAGCTTCGGTCAGGCGCAGCGGTCGCTGACTGGTGCCAATGTGCTGTGGCTGGGCGACTCGCGGCTTTAAGCTTGCCGTCATGACCTACGAGATCGCGGGCAAGCGAGTGCTGATTACTGGAGCGTCGTCGGGGGTGGGCGCCGCGCTGGCCCGCCAGCTCGCCGCCCGACATGCGGTGGTCGGGCTGATCGCGCGCCGCCGCGACCGGCTCGCCGCGGTGCTGGCCGACTGTCAGCGCAGTTCACCGGCATCGGTGATGTGGGCGGCTGACCTGGCGGATACGGCCGCGATCGGTGAGCTGGCGCGGCAGGCCGGCGAGGGGTTGGGCGGCATTGACGTGCTGGTCAACAATGCCGCAATTCCCAAGCGCCGCAACGTCAAAGCGCTCGACCCCTCCGAGGTGGAGACCGTTATGCGGGTCAACTTCTTCGCACCGATGCGCTTGACGCTGGCGGTGATGCCGGCAATGCTGGCCCGCGGCGAGGGCGTGATCGTCAACGTGTCCAGCATGGGCGGCCGGCTGGGGATCATCCACGAAGCCGCCTACTGTGCAAGCAAGTTCGCGCTCTGCGGCTGGAGCGAGTCGATGGCCGTCGACCTGCACGACAGCGGCATCTCGGTGAAGCTGATCGAGCCGGGCGCCGTGGACACCGAAATCTGGGATCAGCCCGACAACGACGACCCGGTCTACACCGGCCCCAAAGTTCCGCCCGACGAGGTCGCTTCCGGCATCATCGCCGCGCTGGGCAGTGACCGCTTCGAGCATTACCTGCCGGACCTGAAGGCGGTCGTCGACGCCAAAACCGTCGACCCCGATTCCTATATCGCCGGTGCGGCTGCGATGGTCCGGTCATGAAGGCGCTGGTTTTCGGGGTGCCGCCGGAGCCCTTCGACGTGCCGGAGGGGGCCAGCCAGCTGGCCAAGAACCTCGCCCAGAGCCCCGTCGGGCTGCGTGACGTCCCGGACC
Source organism: Mycobacterium sp. TH-M106 (assembly GCF_057473765.1). Classification (NCBI taxonomy): domain Bacteria; kingdom Bacillati; phylum Actinomycetota; class Actinomycetes; order Mycobacteriales; family Mycobacteriaceae; genus Mycobacterium; species Mycobacterium sp. TH-M106. The sequence goes on from NZ_JBYCLE010000345.1 coordinate 7,224, forward strand.
CAGGGTTCCTGCACGACGACTGGGTGGTCACCCGGCCCCGGCTGACGGGGGTGTGCGGATCGGATTCCAAGCAGATCCTGCTGGACTTCGGCGAAGACGACGTCGACAATGCGATGGCCGCGTTCTGTTCCTTTCCGCAGGTGATGGGCCACGAGGTCGTCGCCGACGTGGTGGCGCTGGGACCGAAAGCCACCGGGCTGGACGTCGGGCAGCGGGTGGTGCTCAACCCGTGGCTGTCGTGCCGGCCGCGGGGCATCGAACCGCTCTGCCCCGCCTGCGAATCCGGCGACTACAGCCTGTGCTGGAGTTTCTGCGACGGCGACATCAAGCCGGGTATCCACACCGGGGTGTCGGCCGACGCGACCGGTGGCTACGCCGAATTGATGCCGGCCCACGATTCCATGCTGTTCGTCGTGCCGGAGTCGGTTCCCGACGAGGTCGCCGTGTTCGCCGACCCGTTCTCGGTGTCGCTGCATTCGATCACCCGGCACCCGCCGCCGCCGTCCAGCCGGGTGCTGGTCTACG